>SZPD01000312.1 GCA_030263515.1 Anaerolineae bacterium CFX9
CTCCCAGCTATGCGTGATGGATACCGTGGATTATACAGGCAAACAGCGGGATCATATGCCCGAAGGCGAGACCCCGCTGTCAGAAAACAGCTCATTGAATCCGTATTGTCGGACGTGATCGTTCGTGCCCGGCACAGCCTTTAGTTCAGATTTTCGAAGATCCCCGCCGCGCCCATGCCGCCGCCGATGCACATCGTCACCATGCCGTACCTGCTGCTGCGCCGCTTCATCTCGTGGATGAGCTGCACGGTCAGCTTTGCGCCGGTGCAGCCGAGCGGGTGACCGAGCGCGATCGCGCCGCCGTTGACATTCACCTTCTCGGCGTTCATCTCAAGATGGCGGATGACCGCCAGCGATTGTGCGGCAAAGGCTTCATTCAGCTCGATCAGGTCGATGTCGTCCAGCTTCATCCCCGTGCGCCTGAGCAGCTTCGGGATCGCCGCGATCGGACCGACGCCCATGATCTCTGGGCGAACGCCCGCCACGTTGAAGCCGACGAAACGTGCCAGGGGCGTCAGCCCAAGTTCGGCGGCTTTTTCGCCAGACATAACGATCACGGCGGCTGCACCATCGCTCAGCGGGCTGCTGTTCCCCGCCGTAACACGCCCGCCGACGGGTTTGAACACAGGTTTCAGCTTCGCCAGCCCTTCGATGGTTGTCTCGCGGCGCAGGTGCTCGTCGGTATCGACAACCACCGCCTCAACCCTGCGTTCGCCATCATCGGTATACCAGACTTCCTCCACTTCGTAGGGGACGATCTCTTCGCGGAAGTAGCCCGCGTCGGTTGCTGCTGCGGCTTTCTGGTGGCTCTGATAGGCGAACACGTCCATATCCTCGCGGCTGATATTGAACTCGTCGGCGACGTGTTCAGCCGTCAGTCCCATGCTCATATAGACATTTGGATCGTGCTCCGCCATGTACGGATTCGGGCTGATCTTGAAGCCGCTCATCGGAACCAGCGACATCGTTTCTGCGCCCCCCGCGATGATCACATCCGCACCGTTGGCGATGATGCGTTCTGCCGCCATGGCGATGGTCTGCAAGCCGCTGCTGCAAAAGCGATTGACCGTCTGACCCGGCACATCGACGGGCAGCCCGGCGCGCAGCGCGATCACGCGGGCGAAGTTCAGCCCCTGTGCGCCTTCCGGCATGGCGCATCCGATCACCACGTCGTCGATCTCAGCCGGGTCGAGTTTGCCGCCTGTCTGATCCATCACCGCCTTGATCGCGGCGGCGGCCATTTCATCGCTGCGGGCGTTCCGGGTCACACCTTTTTTTGCCTTGCCGACGGCGGTACGCGCCGCCGCAACGATCACTGCTTCACGCATCGAAAAAGTCCTTTCATCTCAGATTTCCGATTCACCGGAGATCACATCAGGATTCGAAATCACCTGAAAACCTCAATTCCGCAGCGGCTTGTTGTTCTGGAGCATGAAGCCGATGCGCTCGATCGTCTTCTGCTCACCGAGCAGACTCAGGAAAACTTCACGCTCCAGGTCAAGAATGATCTGCTCATCGACCCAGCCCGGCTCACTGATCGCACCGCCCGTCAGCACATAGGCGAGCTTGCGGGCGATCAGCGCGTCATGTTCGCTGGCGATGCCGCTGTCGCGGAAGCCCTCGATTGCGATCAGGAGCGCTGCGTAAGCGTCACGTCCGGCAGCGTAGACCTTGCCTGCGCGCTGCGGCACATAACCATCCGCCATGTGCAGGGCTTCACGCTTGGCCTCGCCCAGCAGATGCTCGCGATTGGTGACGATCCTGTCGCTGGCAGTCAGGAAACCCATCTCGCGCGCCTGTTTCGCGCTTTCGCTGACCTTTGCCAGGGCGATATTTTCAAAGGCCTTCTGCAGGTGAGGCAGGGCATCGGCGTTCGGGTGACTCTCCATGACCGGGTTGACGATCCGCCGCAGCATTTCCTTGCAGCCGCCGCTGCCCGGAATCAGCCCGACGCCGACCTCAACCAGACCGCAGTACAACTCGCTGTGCGCAACGACGCGCGAACCCGCCATGATGAACTCAGCGCCGCCGCCCAGTGCCATATTGTGCGGGGCCATCACGACGGGTTTGCTGGCGCAGCGCATCGCCTGCATGACGTTCTGCGTCTGCTTCAGCGCATGCTCAAGCTGTCCCAGCTCGCCGCTCTGCTGCGCCATCACCACCATGAACAGGTTAGCGCCGACGCAGAAGCGCTCCGCATCATTGCCCACCACCAGCGCATCGAACTGCCTGTCGAGCAGATCGAGCGCCTTCCAGGACATTTCAACCAGGTCAGCGTCGATCGCATTGGCGATGCTGTGGAATTCGAGCAGGGCCACGCCGTCACCCATATCAAGGATGCTGGCGCTGCCGTTGCGCGCAACTTCGCCGCCCGTCTTGCTGCGCAGCCGTTCGACGGTGTAGGCGCGCGGATGGCGTTCCAGCGGCACATAGGCTTTTTGCTGTGGGCTGTAGTAGCCGGTGATCTGCCCTGCGCCGTCTCGCTGATAGAAATGGGTGTGCCCCGCCGCCAGCATTTCCTTCACCCAGTCCGCCACCGGGTAGCCGGCGGCTTCGAAAGCGGGCACAGTTTCTGCCACGCCGATCGCGTCCCAGATTTCGAAGGGACCCATTTCGTGGCTGAAGCCCCACTTTTGCGCGTTATCCACGTTGAGCAGACTCTCGGTGATCTCCGGCACGCGGTTTGAAGCGTATGCCAGCAGGAAGGCATGATGATGCCAGAGCAGTTTTGCCGCGCGGTCATCCTCATTGATCAGCAGGCGAATACGCTCGCCTGTATTCTCAACCTTGCGATGCTTGCTCACGCTGTCAAAACGCGGTTTGGTCGGCGCTTCGTATTCGAATGTTTTGAGGTTGAGCGCCCAGAATTCCTTCTCACCGCCCGCGCCTTTGACAGTCTTGTAGAAACCCTGACCGGTTTTGTTGCCGAGCCATTTGTTCTCCAGCAGTTTATCGAACAGCGCCGTCGTCCCGGTATGTTCCAGCACTGTCCGCGCCGGATCGTTCGGGATGGCGGGGTACAGATTGCGCGCCACGCCAACAGCGACATCGATGCCGACCAGGTCGTTGAGCCGGAAAGTTGCCGTTTTCGGGCGGCCGATCAGCGGCCCGGTCAGCGCGTCCACTTCTTCGACGGTGAAGTTGTTATCGAGCGTGTAATTGACGATCTGCATGCCGCTCATCGTCATGAAGCGGTTGCCGATGAAGTTCGGTTCGTCCTTGCACAGCACCACTCCCTTACCGAGTACACGTTCGCCATATGCCCTGATGAAGCGGACGATCTCCGGATCGGTATCGGGATGCGGGATGACTTCCAGCAGGCGCAGATAGCGCGGCGGGTTGAAGAAGTGCGTCCCCAGGAAGCGCCGCGTGAAGTCGCTGCCGAATCCTTCGGCGATCGAGCGGATCGGCAGACCGGAGGTGTTGGTTGAGATGATCGTGTTCGGGCTGACGACTTCTGCCAGCCGAGCCATCAGCGCGCGCTTGACATCCAGCCGTTCGACCACCACTTCGATGATCCAGTCGGCATCTTTTACCAGTTCCAGATCGTCCTCGATCGTGCCGGTGCGGATCAGCGCGGCATCGCTGGCGCTGAAGAACTGGGCTGGGCGCGAACTCATCGCCCGTTTCAGCCCTTCGTTGACGATGGCGCGGCGTTTGGCGGGCGGATCTCCGGGCTGTGTATCCGGCGCGGCGATATCGAGCAATGTGGTCTCGACGCCGACCCCCGCCAGAAGCGCCGCGATCCCGCCGCCCATCGTCCCGGATCCGATCACGGCGGCTTTGCGAATAGCGTATTTCATGTCGATAACAATCCTTTCAGGAAATCATTCATCAGGTTTACGACAGCTCTTTGCTGCTGTAATCGAGGATACGGCGCGCCACGATCAGCGTGTTGATCTGCCCTGTGCCCTCATAGATGTCATTGATCTTGCCGTCGCGCATCCACTTTTCAGCGAGCCATTCGCGGCTGTAGCCCATCGGCCCAAGCAGTTCCACGGCTTTCTGCGTCACCTGGGTGACGACCTTGCCCGCCTTCGCCTTGCACATCGCTGATTCGAGGTTGTTCGGCAGCCGCTGATCCAGCAGCGTGATCGCCCGCAGCGTCAGCAGGTAGGCAGCACGAAGCTGCATCTCCATCTCGATCACGTCGCGCTGGATCGCCGTCAGCCTGTGATGAGGCAGTCCGTAGGGGATCTCGACACCGTTCTCGGCGAGCTTTTCCTTGACGAATTCCAGCGAGGCACGCCCAATGCCGAGCGCGCTCGCCGCCACCAGCGGCCGCGTTGCGTCGAATGTCGCCATCGCCCCCTTGAAGCCGCCGCTGCCTTCGCCGCGCTGCACTTCCGGGCTGCCGAGGATGTTGTCGTGCGGGATGCGCGCATTCTCGAACACGATCGCCGCTGTATCGCTGGCACGGATGCCATGCTTGATCTCGACTTTGGTCACCTTGACGCCCGGCGTCCCGGCTTCGACGACGAACGGACGCATCCCGGCGCGCCCGGCTGAGCGGTCGATCGATGCCCAGACGACCACCAGACCGTCGCTCTCCTCAAGCGCCAGCTTGCCGTTGGTGCAGAAGATCTTCTCACCGTTGAGAATCCACTCGTTCGTTTCCGGGTCGAGGACGGCGGTTGTCTGGATGGCGGACGTATCAGAGCCGGCCCCCGGCTCAGTCATCGCCATCGCGCCCCAGGCAGGGATTTCGCCTTCAGCAAAGCGCTTCAGAAAACGCATCTTCTGTTCCGGCGTGCCGACGGCTTCGATGGCTGCCCCGCCGAGCGCGCCGCCGGGCAGGCAGAGGTAGATACCCGCGTCGCCCCAGCTCAGCATCTCGATCATCAGCATCAGGCGCAGGTTGCTCACCCCCGGCCCTTCGCGTTTAGGGGCATCTTCACCGGCACTCAGCTTGTCGAGCGTGCGCTTCTGCATGTCGCGCATGAAAGGCCAGAGCTGCTGGATGAACTGCGTCGGGCGCTCATGTTCGTTCTCGTCCAGCGCCCGTGAAACGGGACGCATGGTGAAATCGGCGGCCATCTTCGCCATGCCTGCGGCTTGCTGCACATTGTCAGGAATTTCAAAACTGATCGGCATTGTTATAGTCCTTGAAAAAACTGTCTGTCTGGGAGATTGTCTGTAATCGGTGGTCGCATGGCATCAATCGTAAACTGCTGACCACGGCAGAAT
>SZPD01000313.1 GCA_030263515.1 Anaerolineae bacterium CFX9
AGTGTGGCATGCGGAACCAGCTACTACAGCGCGCTCGTCGGCAAATTTTATCTGGAGAAGCTGGGGCGGATCCTGGTAGAAGTCGATTATGGCAGTGAATATCGCTACCGCGATCCGCTGATTGATTCTGATACCGCCGTACTGGCGATCACGCAGAGCGGTGAAACGGTTGACACGCTGGCCGCCATGGAAGAAGCGCGCGGAAAAGGCGCGCTGCTGTGGAGCATCATCAACAATATTGGCAGCCAGGCAATGCGTCTGGCAGACGGTTATATCACGCTCAATGCGGGACCTGAGATCGGCGTCGCCTCGACCAAGACCTTCACCGCCAGCATTGTTGCGCAGTATCTGCTGGCGCTGGCACTGGCGCAGCACCGCGGGACGCTGGGCGGCGATGCCATGCGAGAACATATCCGCAGCCTGGCGATGCTGCCTGATCTGGTCGGGCAGACGCTCGAAATGGCGGACGCCATCGAGCAGTTGGCGGGTGATCTCTATCAATACACCGATTTTCTGTTCCTGGGGCGCGGCATCAACTACCCGATTGCGCTGGAAGGCGCGCTCAAGCTGAAGGAAATCAGTTACATCCATGCGGAAGGCTACCCGGCTGGCGAGATGAAGCATGGCCCGATCGCGCTGATCGACGACTCGATGCCTGTACTCGCGATCGCGCTGAAGGGACCTCTGTATGAAAAAATGGTCAGCCAGATTCAGCAGGCCAAGGCGCGCGGCGGAAAAGTGATCGCCTATGCAACGCAGGGGGATGACAAAATCGCGCAGGAAGCAGATCACGTTGTATATATTCCCGACGCGCCAGAGCTGCTCTCGCCAGTGCTGGCTGCCATTCCGATGCAGCTTCTCGCTTATTCGATCGCGGTTCGGCGCGGCGCGGATGTCGATCAGCCTCGCAATCTGGCGAAAAGCGTGACGGTCGAATAGTCAGGGGACGGTCTTTATGAAAGGCTGCGCAGCGTTTCACTTTCGGTTCCGTGCGCGTTCATCGCGGCGGGCAAGCCTGTGAGCAGGAGCTAGCTCGGTCGTGCGGATTCTGGTGACAGGGGCGGCGGGTTTTGTCGGCGGGCATCTGATCCGCCATCTCCGCCATATACATCCTGAAAGCGAGCTTCACGGAACGGCGCTCTCTGCCACTGAAGCGGTGGATGGGGTGATCCTGCATGCGCTCGATCTGCGGAATCCTCAGGCGGTTGCCGCGCTGATCGCCGCGGTCCGGCCCGATCAGGTCTATCATCTGGCTGCGTGGGCACAGGTGCGCCAGTCCTTCCACTATGCATGGGAAACCATCGAGAACAACGTCCGTGTGCAGCTCAATGTGATCCTCGGCATTCTGGCGGCGAAGATCGCCCCGCGGATGCTGATCGTCACTTCCGGGGAAATTTATGGTGGCGATCAGTCGCGCGAGTATCCCACACGGGAAGATGCCCCCCTGCGCCCCGCCAATCCGTACAGCGTCAGCAAGGTCACGCAGGATATGATGGGGCTGCAATACTTTCTCAGTCACGAGCTTCCAATCCTGAGGGCACGCCCTTTCAATCATCTCGGACCGGGGCAGGCTCCGGGCTTCGTTGCGCCGGATTTCGCGCTCCAGATTGCGCGCATCGAGCAGGGGTTGCAGCCGCCGGTCATGAAGGTCGGCAGTCTGACTGCCGAGCGCGATTTCACCGACGTGCGCGATATCGTCCGTGCCTACCGGCTCATCATGGTGCGCGGAACACCCGGAGAAGCCTATAACGTCGCTTCCGGAACGACTCATCGAATCGGTGAAGTTCTCGATATGCTGCTCAGGGGCAGCGCAGCGGCCATCCGCGTCGAATCCCGTTCAGCACTGCTGGAGGGCGAAAATGTGCCGCGTTCATGGGGAGATGCATCCAAACTGCACAAGGAAACCGGCTGGGAACCCGTCATACCACTTGAAACGACGCTGCAGGATGTGCTTGAAGACTGCCGCGCGCGTGTGGGCGCGCAGTCCTAAGCCAATGATTGAAATTACGGGCAACCCCAATGTCACCCCTACAACGAGGGGTGTATGCGCAGGGACGGCGTTCTTGCCATCCGTTGAAAAAAACACAGTCCTCAGCTCAGATCGACATCTCGTCTTCGAGCTTCTGCTGCTGGGCGCTGCTGCGTGAATTGGGAAGCCCCATCGCCTGCTCATAGGCGTCCAGTACGTCACCAGTGGCCCCATCCATGACCAGCTTCCCCTGACTGAGCCAGATCGTCCGGTCGCACAGCAGGCGCACGTCTGTCGCCGAGTGCGAGACAAAGAGCAGAGTACGCCCTTCTTCCTTGAGCTGGCGAATGCGAGCACGGCATTTACGCTGAAACGCGGCGTCCCCCACCCCGATGATCTCATCGAGAAAAACGATATCCGGCAGGGTATGTATGGCAATGCTGAAGCCGAGCCGAGCCGTCATCCCGCTGGAATAGCGCTTGACCGGCACATCGATGAACTGGCCGATATCTGCAAACTCAATGATGTCATCGATGACTGCATCTGTCTCCCGCGGCGTCAGCCCCTGGATAGCGGCATTCAGATAGATATTCCTGCGTCCATCCAGTTCGAGGTTGAACCCGGCCCCCAGGGCCAGCAGGGGCGCAAAGGTCCCCATGACCATCGCACTTCCCTGTGTTGGCTCGGTCACGCCGCACATGATCCGCAGCAGCGTACTCTTGCCCGCCCCATTATGGCCGATCAGGGCGACCGACTCGCCGCGGTAAACGCTGAAATGGATGTCCTGAAGCGCCCAGAATGGCGGAGCCGTCTGAACCTGTCTGCGGCGGCGGCGAAGCACACGCTTGAGCAGATCAACCGCTTCATGACGGAGGCTCGGACGATAGTCGCTGGTGCGAAACTGCTTCCAGACATGATCGACAATAATCACGGGCTGGGCGTCCGCGGAAGCGACCTGAGCAGGCATTATCATGTTGTTCGTCATCAGATGAAATCCGTCAGCCTGCGTTCATTTCCCTTGAAAACGACATACCCCACATAGAGCATCACCAGCCCGATGACGAAGGGGTAATGGAGCGATACCAGATCGGGCGCTCGACCATAGGCGATGATGTCGCGGTACGCCTGGATCAGGGGGACGAGCGGGTTGAATACAGTGATGAAACGCAGATGATCCGGCACAAAACTCAGCGGATAAAGCACAGGCGTCAGGTAGAAAAGCATCTGGAAGACCACAACGATCAACTGCGGCACGTCGCGAATCAGGACAGTCAGATAGCTCAGGATGAGCATCATGCCGAAGGTCATCGTCAGCGAGATGAAGACCAGTATCGGCAGATAGATGTAATTGACGGTCGGCATCACGCCTGCCACCAGGCTGATCACGAAGACCGCAGCAGCAGTAAACAGGGTGTCAACGATCAGTTCGCCCAGCTTGACGAGGACAAGCAGTTCACGCGGAAAATAAATCTGGTTGATCAGGTAGAAATAGTTTGTGAGCGCCGTGGCGCTGTTGATCGATCCCTGGCTGAAAAAGGTATACGGCACGAGCGCGCTGAGGAAAAAGACGATAAAAGGCGTATCGCCGACATCGACGCGCAGCACCTGAGAGAACACAAAGGCAAAGATCAGCGATTGCAGCGTGGGCAGCAGGATGATCCAGGCGATGCCGAGCGCAGTTGCGGAATAGCGGGCGCGCACATTGTTCGTCACCCACAGGCTGAGCAGCGCCCGGCGCTCCATCAGCAGGCGAAGATACGTGACGACCGGACGGCGTGGGCGCTCTCGCAGGGCGCGCGCTGGCACGCCGATCACCAGCACGGACAGAAACATGGCAAACGCCACATAATAGGCGAGCTGCAAGAGCGAAAGCCGGCTGAGCAGCACAAGCATGAGAAAAAACGATATCGTCACGCCCAGAGAACAGGCGACCAACTGCGTCCGCGCCGGGGAGAGTGAAAAGAAGCGCCCGAAAGGCTGAGCGGCAAGCATCCCCACGGCCACGCTCACAAGCAGGATCGGGAGAACCAGCAGCGGCATAGCATCATAATCGAGCAGAGGATCGCCATATGGCAGCGTCAGGCGGAGCTGCACGGCAACGAGCATCCCACCCAGCATAATCAGAAAATTGGTTACAGGACGTAAAAAACGCGGGTCTTCGAGGATGCCCGCGCCCCCCACCCCACTCAGAGAACCGTGCTGCGCCAGAGTCATTATGTTTGACGGCTGCGACCTGCTGCCAGTTTGCCCAGATACCTCGATTTTATCACTCTGCAAGCAGGAATGTGAGGCTGAGCCGCGGCTGTGGCAATTTGCACGACTGGGACGGACACTCATTACACAGCTATGCACATTGACGCGCTATTGTGTATATGTAACAATCGCAATACGTGACTTGTTGTGGAGGTTATGTTGGTTACGCCATCCATCACTACCCATCTTGATTCACCGCAGTTCTTCCTGGAACCCCAGTACCGCGTGCCGGTTCACAATTATCCGTCCACCATGACGGAAATCCCGCCATCGCGCATGTTCATGATTCGCGATGCGCTCAATGCCTACAAGGCGAAGATCGGCGCAGACGCGGTGACGTATGACGCTTCGCAGGGGGACGGCGGCGCAAGCCTGCCGGGCGTGCCTGCCGAAATCCTGGAGCGTGCCGCACGCATTCAGATTGAGCACGGAACCGCCTATGATCAGCCGTGGGGCACGGTGCGCTTCCGCAAGGCTGCGGTCGAGAATTACTGGCATCTCGATGCAGCAACGGGCTGGGGGGCTGGCAATATCGCGTTCGTGCAGGGCGGCCGCGATGGTTTGCAGAAGGCTTATGCGGCGATGGTCTCGCTGGGCACTGGCGAAGTCGGCAGTGCGCTGATCGTGTCGCGCGTGCCATGGATCACCTACAACTGGGGCCCCTACGCCGTCGGGCTGAACGTGCTGCACGCGCCGGGGCGGCCTGAAGATGGCTGGCGCTATACGCCTGAGGGAATCCGCGCCTGCGTCGATTATGCAGCGCGTGAGGGGCGTAAGGTCGCCGGAATCGTGATCACCTCACCGGACAACCCAACCGGGCGCACCATTCCGCTCGATGAGCAGATTCTGCTGGCGCGGACAGCGCTTGATGCGGGTATACCATTCGTCCTGTTTGACTGGATCTATCACTGGGTGACGGA
Source organism: Anaerolineae bacterium CFX9 (assembly GCA_030263515.1). Taxonomy (GTDB): domain Bacteria; phylum Chloroflexota; class Anaerolineae; order Aggregatilineales; family Phototrophicaceae; genus Flexifilum. The sequence goes on from SZPD01000313.1 coordinate 5,143, forward strand.
TAACGGA
>SZPD01000314.1 GCA_030263515.1 Anaerolineae bacterium CFX9
TTAACTTCATCTGAGGAATCGCTCATGCCGCTGTTGTTTGATATGCCGTTTTCAGAGCTGCAGTCCTATCAAGGCAGGAACCCAAGACCGAAGGATTTTGATCAGTACTGGGACTCGGCCATTTTGGAAATGCGCCAGACAGACCCCCGGATTTCACTGGAAAAAGCCGACTTTAGCACCAATTTCGCTGAGTGTCTTCATCTGTATTTTACCGGCGTGCGCGGCGCACGAGTGCATGCGCGGCTGCTGCGTCCAACCAACTACAGCGGTAAAAGACCAGCACTCCTTGTCTTTCATGGCTACAGCGGTGCATCCCCGTCGTGGATTGAGCTGTTGCCCTATGCAGCACAGGGTTTCGTGGTTGCAGCGCTGGATTGCCGGGGGCAGGGCGGCTTGTCTGAAGATGTGGGTGGACACAAAGGACCGACTCAATGGGGGCACATCATACGAGGGCTGGAAGGCCCTGCTGAGAATATGTTGTACCGGCATATCTTTCTCGATACGGCTCAGCTTGCCCGCATCATCATGGATTTTCCCGATGTGGATTCCGAGCGCGTCGGGGCGATGGGCGGAAGCCAGGGGGGTGGGCTGACTTTGGCATGTGCGGCGCTGGAGCCGCGTATTCGCCTCGCCGCATCCACATACCCCTTCCTCTGTGATTATCAGAGAGTTTGGGAGATAGATCTGGCGAAGGATGCCTATCATGAGCTTCATGACTATTTCCGGCGTCGCGACCCGCTGCATGCGCGGGAGTCAGAAATATTTACACAGCTTGGATATATTGACGTACAGCATCTTGCTCCCCGAATCAGGGCGGAAGTCCTGATGGGGGTGGCCCTGATGGATACGGTCTGTCCTCCCTCCACACAATTTGCTGCGTATAACAAAATCAGCGCACCAAAATCAACCGTCATCTACCCCGACTTTGCTCACGAAATACTGCCCGGCCTGGATGAGCGGATCTTTCAGTTCATGAGTTTGCTGTGCGCCGACTGAATGGATGAGGTGATGATGTCTGGGTAGCAGACGCCATGTCACAAATACCAATATGGGGTATAGGTGTGAATCTGCTGCTGCAATTTGCACGACGAGTTCGCTCCCTTAATTCGTTGTACTGCGAACAGGTTCCAGAAGAGCTGGCATGATTATCCGGCTCTCTGGAACCTGCGTGTTCATTTCCTCTGCGTTGACCGAACCTCTGCCTTTCCTGAACCGCCAGTTATGGAGAAACGCCCTGGACAACGATGACGACATTTCCCCGCTTTCTTCCTGTCTCAACAAAGCCATGCGCCGCTGCCACCTCATCAAGCGGGAAGCGCCGGTCAATGACCGCCTTGTACAAGCCTGCTTCGATCAGGGTGCTGATGTAGCTCAGATTCTCCACTTTTTCAGGTGCTGTGCCAGATAGCACTTTTTTGCTGCCCAGACCCAGAGCACTGCGAATCAGCGCAGGGATTTGCGGAAAATCGAAGATTGCCAGCAGCAGAACACCGCCCGGTCTGAGCGCGCGCAGACACTTCCTGACCGAAAGCTTGCCCACCGTCTCAAAGATCACGTCGTACCGTTCACCCGCAGAGGTGAAATCCTCACGCTGATAGTTGATCACATGATCTGCGCCGAGCGAGCGCACCAGGCTGAAATTCGCGCCGCTGCAAACGGCGGTCACCTCAGCACCAAGCACTTTCGCCAGTTGAACGGCGGCTGTCCCCACACTTCCTGATGCCCCGTAGATCAGCACTTTCTGCCCCGCCTGAATCTTGGCCATGCGCAGGAAATACAGCGCCGAGAGCGCGCCAAAGGGTATCGCCGCGGCCTCATCGAAGCTCAGCGAGGCGGGCTTCCGCACTATCACCCCATTTTCCGGCAGGCAGATATATTCGGCGTAGGTTCCACTGCTGCACGTGCCAAAAACCTCATCACCGACCTGAAAACGGTTCACCGACTGCCCAACCGCCTCAATCACCCCCGCATATTCCAGACCCAGCAGCCGGCGGCGTGGGGCGCGCAGCCCAAATGCCAGTTTTGACAGCGGCCAGAGGGGCAGGGATGCCCGTGATGCGCGGCGCATGCGAACATCACCTGATGTAACCGTGGTCGAGACGACGCGGATCAGTACTTCATTATCCGCGGGAACCGGCGTGGAGACTTCATGAGTCCGCAGGACTTCAGGGTCGCCATAACGTTCGTAGAGAACTGCTTTCATGGTGCAAAACCTTTCTGGCAAATGCCGAGTGCAGGTATGGGTAACCTGGCCGGTGATGTTTTTCACCGCAGGTTCCACATTCAGTAACAGATGGCAAGATGAGAGCTGCTAATTCAGGGGCTGAATTCAGCGCGCGGAAGGCGTGGCGGACAGCGTGCGGTTACGATAGTTCCACAGGCGCAGCAGCTTGCTGCCATTTCCCCAGATCGTGATCACCATCAGGATGACCGCGGTGACTTCTGCGGAAGCCGAAGCGCCGGGGATGTTGGCGAGCTGAGGCGCTGTTTCAAGCACGCGGACAGCCAGCGGCTGGAAGACGACAGCATACAGGCAGATCACACTGACCACTTCGGTGATGAACTCCACCAGAATGGTGGGAAATGTCCAGCGGTTTCGCCAAAGAACGACGAAATGGATGCCTACCTGAACGAACATCAGCGCAGCCAGCAGCAGCATAACCGGTACAGAGACGGGCAGCACTTCACCCGGATCGCGCAGGTTGAAACTGAATGTCAGCCCACCGACGCTGGAAAAATACAGGAAGAGCAAGCCGACAAAAGTTCCTAATGCCAGCCCGAATGCCAGTTCGACCCGATCGATGTTGGCCGGATCGTCAACCGGAGGCAGAGTGAGCGGATCGAACGCATTTTTGCGGCGTGTATTCTCTGTACTGGATCGCTCCAGGATGACAAATACCAGCACGACGATCGCCGAAAAGATCAGTATCGCCTGAAGTGCGACGAAAAACGTTTCGATCAGCAGCCCGATGACCGTCTCTCCGCTGGATGAAGCCAGGCTTTCCGCGACGTTGATCAGCGCCACCACAGCAGGGATCAGCAGCCAACCGCGGCGCAGCACCATCATGAGACTGGGATAGAAACCCGGCCCGATCAGATACTGATGACTTTTGTAGGATGCGGCCATTTCTGACGGATCCCCCATTTCCCTGAGTACAAGCGCAATCTCGGCATCTGAAGGCGCAGGACCAAAGCGATCTTCCAGTTGATCCTGAATGGTCGAACGCAGTTCAGCCTCGATTTCTGCCCGTTCGTTTTTCGGCAGGTGGCGTCCAACCTGGTGTACATATCTTGCGACAAGTTCGCTCATGAGTTTTCCTCGTGCAGAATTCTGCGCATCACTTCTACAGTCTCAGTCCAGTCTGTGATCAGCGCGTCGAGCACTTCCTGTCCCTGGACGCTGATGCGGTAGTACTTTCTTGGGCGGCTCTCCACAATTTCCCAGACACTCTCCAGCAGTCCCTGTTTTTCCAGCCGGCGGAGCAGCGGATACAGCGTGCCTTCCTCGATGTCCAATCCCTGTTCTGCAAGCTGCTGGATCAGGTTGTAGCCATAACGAGCCGTTTTCATCTGGCTCAGCACAGCGAGGACGACGATGCCCCGCCTCAGTTCAAGTTTGAGATTGCTTATCAGTTCGCTGAATTCGCTCATTGACTATGCTTTCCACTATGCTGTGCGTCGCACAGTATCAATATACTATACGGCGCACAGTATTGTCAAGAGCATAGTATGGATCGACTTATATCAATCGGGGCGCGGGAACCTCTGATCAGAGGTTCCCGCTGGAGACGAAAAGACTTGCTAGTCGTGGTGATGATGGGTCACATGCACTCCGTGCCGGTTCAGCCATTTGAAGACTTCCATGACGATCAGCACGATTGAGGAAACCGCCGCCAGGATCAGCCAGGAAGTGAGCGGAAGCGGCTCCAGCCGGAGGAGATCCTGCCCAACTGGAAGAAGCGTCGCCATGACGTGGATGCCCAGCGCAACCAACGCGCCGATGATCAGGATGGGATTGTTTCTGAGCGGCACGCGGAAAGCGGAACGCACTTCAGAACGCGAGTTGAACACATGCCAGGACTGCATCAGGATCAGCAGCGTGAGCAGCACGTTGCGAGCCGAGTCTTCGTTCCAGCCGGACGCCATTAGCATCCACCAGAACGCAAAGCACACCAGACCCATCGTCAGCCCGGCGATCACCACCTGCTGAAGCATGAGGCGGTTGAAAACACCCTCTGTGGGCGCGCGTGGGCGGTCGCGCATGACTTCACCTTCACCTGCTTCAAAGGCAAGCGCCACGTCCTGAATACCGTTGGTCACCAGATTGAGCCAGAGAATCTGTACCGCCAGCAGCGGCAGGGGCAGCAAAAACAGGATCGACAAGCCGAGCAGAAGCAGCTCAGCAGCGCCAGTGGCGATCAGCAGCAGGATGACCTTGCGCACGTTGGCATAGGCGAAGCGCCCCTCCTCGATGCCGGCTACGATGGAGGCAAAGTTATCATCTGTGATGATCAGAGACGCCGTGTCTTTGGCGACATCTGCGCCCGAACCCATCGCCACCCCGATGTTGGCACGCCGAAGCGCAGGCGCATCGTTTACGCCGTCCCCCGTCACGGCGACGAATTCACCCAGCGCCATCAGCGCATCGACGATCTGAAGCTTCTGATCGGGCGACACACGGGCAAATACACGAACTTCGCGCAAAGCCTCTGCCAGCTCAGCCGGAGTCGAATCAGACAAGCCGGCCAGCGCAGCGCCTGTCATCACCTGATCGGGAGACTGCGCAATCTCCAGCTCGCGCGCGATATGAAACGCAGTTGCGGGATGATCGCCCGTGATCATGACGACACGGACTCCGGCGTCCTGAGCCTCCCGGACCGCCGGACGAACTTCCGGCCGCAGCGGATCGATGAAACCCGCCAGTCCCAGCAGCGTCAGCCCGTGAAGCTCAGCTTCGGCGAGAACTTCTGCCTGGGGAGCGGGGGGGCGCGGCCCATGCGCGAGCGCAAGCACCCGGTAGCCTGCGTTTGCCATCTGATCAGCCAGCTCGGTGATGCGCCCAGCATCCAGGGGCACGCGGTTCCCCCGGATCTGCATTGTGTCGCAAAAGGGTATGACCGATTCCAGCGC
>SZPD01000315.1 GCA_030263515.1 Anaerolineae bacterium CFX9
GAACCCCTTGCCGATCCGTCCTGAGCCTGTATGTCGTTCGATGACCGCGATCTTGAGCAGATCGCGATCGGGATCCGCCACCGCCTGCCCATCCACGATCCGGGCATCGTCGATGAAATGCTCGGTCACTACCTGATCATCCAGCCCGCCGATGACATGGACTTTCGTGCCGTTCGCTGGGATGGTGAAATCGAGCGCCCCCGGTCGAACATTCATCGATGCGCTGACCGTCAGCGGCGGCAGTGAAACTGCCTCGGCGAGCGCGCGCCCATTTTCGCCCACCTGCACGCCATCGCTGAAGACCATTTCAGGCTGAAGATTGCGCAGATCGCTGAAGACGATCATGTCCGCCCGGCGGCCAGGCACGATCGCGCCCAGATCATGCAGGCGGAAATAATTGGCGGTATTGATCGATCCCATCCGGATCGCCATCATCGGGTCCAGCCCTTCGGCAATCGCTGTCCGCACCATGGAGTCGACCGAGCCCTCATCGAGCAGTGTCCCCGGCTGGCGATCATCGGTGCAGAAGCACAGCCGGTGATGATTTTCGGCTGTCACCATCGGCAGGAGCGGCCTGAGGTTGCGCGTGGTCGTGCCCTCGCGGATGAGGATATGCATCCCCAGGCGCAGCTTTTCCAGCGCTTCCTCCGGCGTGGTGCATTCATGGTCGCTCATGATGCCCGCCGTGACATAGGCGTTGAGCGCCTGACCGGTAACCGCCGGGCTGTGGCCATCGATGACGCGGCCCGCAAACGCCTGAATTTTTGCCATCACCACGGGGTCGGCATGGATCACATCCGGATAGCTCATCACCTCTGCCAGACCGAGAACGCGAGGATCATCCAGGAGCTGGACAAGATCTTCCGCCAGCAGTGTGGCTCCGCTGGTCTCCATATGCGACGCCGGAACACAGCTTGACGCCATCAGGAAAACACGCCCGATGCCGAAACGGGCACGATCGAGCATGTAGCGAATACCTTCCAGACCCAGCACATTGGCGATCTCATGCGGATCCGTGACGACGGACGTGGTTCCACGGGGCACAACCGTCCGCATGAATTCCGGCGGTGCGCACAGGCTCGACTCGATGTGAACATGCGCATCGATAAACCCCGGACAGACATAGCGCCCGCCGAGGTCGATTTCCTGCGCTGCGCTGTATCCGCTGCCGAGCGCGACCACGTATCCCCCGGCGATCACAATCTCGGTCGGGTAGATTTCTCCGGTCAGCACATTTACCAGCCGCAGATTCTTCAGAATGAGGTCAGCCGGGCGTTCTCCCCGCCCGGCCGCGATCCGTTCGCTCAAAGTCAGTTGCGCCATCGATTCTCCCCGTTACTCAACGATCACCCAACGCTGCTTTCAGTTATCGGACGAGTGTATCACCGGGCTGAGCGCTGCGCTCTCGGCGCACCAGCCACCAGACTTTCTCGGATGAGCGCGATCGCTCCGCATACACAGAGTCGCGATCGCTGAGCGCACCCGTGCGAGGCGCAGTCCATGCTGCCTGCCGCAGCGCCGTCTCATCCACCCGCCCGCCAAAGACAAATTCAAACTGATCGCGTTCCGGCTGCATCCACACACCCGACCAGCGCAGATCGCGCAGGGCGCGCACCTCCAGATCCTCACGAAGCGCATCCGCAAGCTGCTCCCAGATGGCGCTCTCCCCATGACAGATCACGCGCGGCAGTGACTGCATTTTACCCGTCCGCACGGCAATTCTGCCGGATGGGCTGCTGATCAGCGCCGCCGCCGATACCTGAAAGACGGGAAAGGCAGGCTCGCGCCGTCCCTGCAAGGCATTCCGTATATAGCGCATCGCCAGCCGCAGCCGCAGACGACGAAGCGCTGCCGGAGGGGTGACAATTGTGCGATGACAAACCTCCGCGCCGAAGGCATCCTCAGCGATCTGACGAAGCGGCATGTCAGGCAGATCGTCAGCGGCAAACCAGCGGTTATCGCGCGATTCACTCGTCCGCGCCCTCAGAACACCGCCGACCGGACGACAGATGAACAGAATATTCAGCCGGCGCAAGCCTGCCAGAAAATACATCCCCTGCGGCGAGACAATTTCAACCTCAAGCCCGGTTTCCTCACGCACCTCGCGGATAACGCCGTCCATGAGCGTTTCATGCCGATCCAGCCGCCCTCCCGGCAGCGCCCAGACATTGAAATCGCCGCGCCTTGAGAGCAGCAGGCGGCCGCGATCGACGACTGCCCCCATCACGCCGAGGCGAAGCGGCAGCGGATCGCGCGCCATGACTCGTCAGTCACTCCCCGCGAATGAGACGATGGGAAATCCGGTTGTGCTGTTCGACCAGCCGGGGAAGATCGACGGTTTGCAGCGTTCCATCCCGAACCACCACACGCCCGTTGATGACCGACAGATCGACGGCTGACGGCTGGCAGAAGACCAGCGCAGCGCACGGATCAGTCTGCGCCCCGGCAAACGCGGGTGAGTCAAGGCGGTAGGCGACGAAATCAGCCGCCATGCCGGGGGCAAGCGCGCCGATATCATCACGTCCGAGAACGGATGCGCCGCCCAGCGTCGCCAGCTCAAGCGCCTGGCGCGCCGTCATCGCCGATGGATCGCCTCCGGCGCGCTGAAGAAACATCGCCTGGCGCGCCTCAGCCAGCAGGTTTCCGCTGTCGTTCGAGGCTGAGCCATCAACGCCCAGCCCAACTTTGATACGCGCCTCGCGCATCCGGCGGACCGGGGCAATGCCGGATGCCAGCCGCATATTGCTCGAAGGACAGTGACACACGCCTGTGCCCGTTTTGCCGAACAGGTTGATCTCGCGCTCATTCAGACAGACGCAGTGAGCATGCCATACATCGCTGCCCAGCCAGCCGACTTCACTGGCATAGTCGCCCGGCAGCAGACCGAACGTTTCCAGACTGTAGGCAACATCATTGGCATTTTCAGACAGGTGCGTGTGCATGTGAACGCGGTACGCCCGTGCCAGCGCGGCGCTCTCGCGCATCAGGTTCTGGCTGACGCTGAAGGGTGAACACGGCGCAACCACAACGCGCAGCATCGCGTAGCGACGGCGGTCGTGATACTGCTCGATCAGGCGCTGCGTATCCCGCAGGATGAAGGCTTCATCCTCTACCACGCTGTCCGGCGGCAGACCGCCCTTGCTCTCGCCTACGCTCATCGAGCCGCGCGCCGCATGGAAGCGGATCCCGATTTCCTGGGCGGCGCGGATCTCGTCCTCCAGTCGAACGTCATTCGGGAAGATGTACAGATGATCGCTGCTGGTCGTGCAGCCGGAGAGGATCAGCTCCGCCATCGCCAGTTTGGCGCTGACATAGATCGCTTCCCCGGTCAGCCGGCTCCAGATCGGATAGAGCGTCTTCAGCCAGCCGAACAGCTCCAGATCCTGCGCCAGCACACGGGTGAGCGACTGGTACATATGATGATGGGTATTGACCAGCCCCGGAATGACGACATGCCTGGGGAGGCTGATCACTTCGTCTGCCGTGAACGCCGGCAGCTCATGCTCAGCCCCAACGGCGACGATCACCCCATCGCGGATGTACATCGCGCCGTTGGCGATCTCGCGGCGTGCGCCATCGAACGTGACGAGCGTATGAATATTGCGGACAAGAAGCGTGCGCGGTCGATCGATCATGACGCGACACGTTCTGCAAGACGCCAGGCAGCCTTCATCGTGTTGACCATCAGCATGGTAATCGTCATCGGGCCGACGCCGCCCGGAACCTTCGTGATCGCGCTGGCGACGGGCAGCGCGGATTCCAGATCGACATCACCGACGAAGCGGTAGCCGCGCGGATCGGATGGATCATCAATGCGGTTTGTCCCAACATCGATCACGACAGCGCCCGGCCTGAGCCAGCTTCCCTGCACAAAACAGGGACGACCGATCGCCGCGATGACGATATCGGCGCGCCGCACCACTTCAGGCAGATCCCGCGTGCGGCTGTGGCAAACGGTGACGGTTGCATTAGCCTTCATCAGCATCAGGGCAAGCGGCAGCCCGACGATGTTGGACCGGCCGATCACCACGGCGTTAGCTCCCTCAAGGCGGACGCCTATCTCCTCCAGCAGCACCATGCAGCCGGTCGGCGTCGCAGGGGTGAACAGCGGCTCACGCCCTTTCATCCCCAGCAAGCCGATATTGGAAGGGTGCAGTCCGTCGGCATCCTTGTCGAGACTGACCTGGCTGAGGATGGCAATTTCATCAATATGGGCAGGCAGGGGCAGTTGAACAAGGATGCCGTGGATATGCGGATCCTGATTCAGGCTGCGCACAGCAGCGAGGACTTCATTTGGGGGGGTATTTTCCGGCAGCAGGTGGGCAACGGATTTCATTCCGGCGGCTTCGCAGGCGCGGCGCTTCATCCGCACATACTGGGCAGAAGCAGGGTTATCGCCCACCAGCACCACACCCAGACCCGGCGGGTAGCCATAACGCGCCGCAAAACGCCGGGCATCCTCCGCAACGCCCTGGCGCAGGCGATCGGCAATCGGATTCCCGTCTATAATGGTTGCGGTCATAAAAGCTAATCCCTTGCACGACACTATAAGGGCGAAGAATAACACAAACCGCGGTCGGCTTCATCATCTTTGCGCATGCAAGTTTTTGTCTACGCTTTCAAACAACTTGCCGACAAACTTTTCTAACAACTCACGCCGATCGCATTTACTATAGAAGGTGATGGATTAGGGAATCTCAATGAAATACACGCAGACTGCCAAAGCCGTTTGCTGCAAGCGGCAGCAGCGATTTGAAGGATGAGACGCATGATCAAGTACAGGAAATCTCCCCGAATGACGCCCAAAACGCGCGGTCAGGCGCTGGTGGAATACGCCCTCATCTTGACACTGCTGGCGATCTCGTTCGGGATCGCGCTGGCGGCAACGGGCCCTGCCATTGGGAATGTGTTCAATAACGTGATCTACAACATCGTCGGCAGCGATCCACGTCTGGCGACTGATATTTCCTCGATCGGCGGCGCATCTGCTGATTTCTGGCAAACGGTCACGTGGGTGGCACAGTTCCCGCAGGGCGAGACTCCCTACCCTACCGCCGTCCCGCTACCGGGCACGCTGGCCCCGACAGCCGTTCAGACCAATACCTATA
>SZPD01000316.1 GCA_030263515.1 Anaerolineae bacterium CFX9
CTCCACAGCCTGGATTCGAACCAGGAACCCATCGGTTAACAGCCGATTGCTCTGCCGTTGAGCTACTGTGGAAAGTAGCGAAAATAGTATCAAACGGCGTTCCGCGTTGTCAAGGTATACTTCGGCTGAAAAAGGCGCTAAACTCATGGGTCGTTCAACAGGAGCGCGATCACATCATGAGCGACGTTGTCATCCGCAAGGTCGAGACCAAAGCCGATCATCAGGTCTTCTTCGAGTTCCCCTGGCGTGTCTATGCGGACGATCCCAACTGGGTTCCGCCGCTGCTCTCGATGCGCCGTGATCTGCTCGATCGCGAACATGCGCCTTCCTGGGAATATCTGGAAGGGGATTTCTTCATCGCCTGGCGCGGCGAAAAGCCGGTCGGCACGATCGCTGCCTATATCAACCATCGCCACAACGAATATCAGAACGAGCATATCGGCTGGTTTGGCGCGTTTGAGGTGTACAATGATCCGGAAGCGGCGCATGCGCTGCTCAAGACGGCGGTGGAGTGGGTTCGCGAGCGCGGCTATGATGCCATACGGGGACCTCAGACGTTTACCACACACGAAGAATGCGGGCTGCTGGTGGAAGGGTTCGAGCGTCCCATCCTGCTCATGCCCTACAACAAGCCTTACTATCGCGATCTGATCGAGTCGGCTGGTTTTAAGCTCTCGATGGTCACCTACAGCTTCAAGATGGATCAGCCCACCGCGTCTGCCAGCCTGGTTGGCCGGCTGGAGCGCATCACGCACAGCATCATGCGCCGCAACAAGATCACGGTGCGCGGTCTCGATCCCAAAAACCTCAACCGCGATTTCAAGCTGTTCAAGGATTTGTACAACGCTGCCTGGCAGAAGAATTGGGGCTTCGTTCCAATGACCGAGCGCGAACTCGATGCGCTGGTCAAATCCCTGGGTATGTTCGTCAGCCCCAAACTGGCATTTTTCGGCTACGTGGATGATCAGCCGGCGGGCTTCATGCTGCCTATCCCGGATTTCAATATGGTGCTTCATCGCGCTTATGCCAAACCCGGTACGCCGGAATTTATTACTCTGCTCAAGGCGCTCTACTACTGGAAGATACGCCCCATCATGAACTGGGCGCGTGTGCCGCTGATGGGGGTCAAGGAGGAATACCGGGGTAAAGGGGTTGATGTCGTGATGTATTATCATTCCATTCAGGCGATGATTGCCAACGGCATCGAATACTGCGACGCAGGCTGGATCCTGTCCATCAACGACGAGATGATGTCCATTCTGGACAATTTTGGCGCCCAGAAGCACCGGACCTATCATTTTTACGAATATGCCCTCAAATAACATCTGACGCTGAAGCAGGGGCGTCTTTCATGTAATATCAGTTAATGTGTAACAAATTCTGGGATAATTCGTTTATACCCGTGTTCGGATCGTACGAAGCCATGCGGGCTGTGCGTCCGTGAAAATCTTTCGTGTCAGACGATCTTAATGCGGAGAAACCTGGGAATGAGCATGGCAAAGATTTTAGTCGTAGATGATGATCCACTGACAGCGGAAATGCTGCGTGCCTTTCTGCGGATCATGGGACATGAGGCGACGGAGGCCAACGATGGAAATGAAGCGCGCCGCCGCGTCACCTACGACCATCCGGACGCCATCCTGCTCGACTATATGCTGCCGGACATCAACGGTCTCGATCTGTGCCGCGAGTTCCGCGCCGATCAGGCCACCGCGCATCTGCCCATCATCATGATCAGCGCTTATGCGCCGCCCTTGACCGAAGCAGCCTTCGAAGCGGGTGCGAATGATTACCTCACCAAACCGATCAACATCAGCGGCTTGCGCAGCGCCCTGACCAAGGCCGGAATCACCTGAGCGATAAGCTCAGCCGCCCGTCTGCGCCAGCACATCGCGCACGGCGTCCGCCGCGCTGCGCTGACCAGCGACGACCGACACGAAGGCGCTTTGCAGGGCACGCGCGGTCAGGTCAAAGCTGTTGGGCTGGATCACCGCCCGGTCGATCAGCGTTTCGATGAAGGCGATATAGCCGTCATCAATATCCTCATGCTCCACCCAATCCCGGAGCGCTGCCCGTTGTGACGGGATCATGCCGATCGTGTACGCATATTCGCTGTGCCGGTCAATGTCGTACAGGAAATTCAGGAAACGCAGCGCCGCGTTCTGCCGGCTGAGTTCGGCAGTCGTCAGCACCCACGACCAGCCATCAAGCACAGTGATCGGCGCGCCACCCAGAGTCGGAAGGGGCGCATAGCTGAGTTCCGCGCCAGCACGCCGCAGCCGCAGATAATCTGTCGTTGTGACCACTCCGGCGTTGAGCGAGCCGCTGAACAGTTCATCCAGATAATCCTGGATCGTGGTGTACTGAGAGACCCCCGGATCGAAGATGCCTTCTGCCAGCCCTTGCTCATAAAATCGCAGCACAGTCCGCAGTGCGTCCGTATCGAGCAGAACCTGCCCGCTGCTGCTGAGCGCGCCGCCGGTTGACAGGTACTGTGACAAGAAGGTGTCGCTCAGGCTGTTGACCCGTCCGGCGGCGAATGCCATCCGGAAATTGGCTTGCAGCACAGTGTCGAAATCCCACGATGAAGGGACGCTCGCTGCCGGATCGTAGGCGATGTGCTTGGCATCGATCATGAAAGGCAGGGCGATCAGCGCGCCCTCGAACTGACCGAGTTGTTCCGCCGCCGATGTGAGATCGTCGCGGATGACTTCCGGCACGCGGTTTTCCAGCGGGCGAATGATGCCGAGCTGTTCTGCCGTCAGCATGTCGGGTCGGCGGAGCAGCGTCAGGTCAGGCAGCGCGCCGGGTGCGACAGCCGCAGCGGTCTGGAGCGTGGAAAGCACGCCGCCGACTTCCTGCCCGCCGGTTTCTCCGCTGGCTTTCAGCCGCAGATCAATGCGGATATCCGGGTTGAGGGTCTCGAACGCCGAGATCAGCGTGACGAGTTGTTCTGCGGCATCGGCGTTGTTGACCGGGGCCAGCGGTTCCGGCAGCCAAACGCGCAGCACCAGTTGTGAGGGGGTGGGCGTGGGCGCTGGTGTCAGTGTGAGGTTGGCGGCGTCCGGCGATGGCGTGACGTTGGCGGTCGCAGGCGTTTCGCTTATCTGAGCGACAGCGACCGGAGCTGTCGCGCTCAGTTCAGGCGTTGGGGTGGGGATGCTGGCAGACGAACAGGCAGCCATGCATCCAACAGCGATCAGCGTGCGCAGGGCGCGAATCAGAAACAGCACCGGCAGTTCTCCATCTTGAAACCCGCGCTGATTATAGCATTGACCTTCCGGGTTCGCGGCGGGGTGCAGATCGGGGCGATGAGTCTCTTTCAGAGCGCGACGGTCTGCTACAATCAGAGGGTAAATGTGGATACTGCCAGGGCAGGATTGCAGCCTGGCTCAGCCAAAACAGGATGTACTAACCTCATGAATATCGATCAGGAACTGCGCGTCGGGGTCGTCGGTCTCGGCTGGGCGGGCGAGACGCATCTGCAGGGTTTTCTCAGGCTTCCCAACGTCCGCGTTGTCGCCGTGTCGGACACCCGTGCCGATCACGCGGAGGCGATACGCGCCAAATACGATCTCGAAGCCGCCTATACCGACTATAACGAGCTTGTTGCGCGCCCCGATCTCGATATCGTCAGTGTCGCCACGCCCAATTACCTGCACATGCCCGTTTCTGTGGCTGCCCTTCAGCATGGCAAACACGTGCTGTGCGAAAAGCCGCTGGCGCTTGATTCTGCGGAAGGGCAGGCGATGGTTGACGCTGCCATTGCTGCTGACCGTGTTCTGGAAGTTTCGTTCAATCACCGCAAGCGTGGAGATGTCGAAGTGCTTCGGCAGGCGCTTGAAGATGACGCGCTGGGACGTATCTATTACGCCAAGGCATTCTGGATGCGTCGTCGTGGAATACCCGGTATGGGCGGCTGGTTTACCACGCGCAGGCTCTCTGGCGGCGGCCCGCTGATCGATCTCGGCGTGCATGTGCTGGATATGGCGCTGTACCTGCTCGGCGACCCAGAGGTGCTGAGCGTGTCGGCGCAGACTTACAGCGAGATCGGCGTTCAGGGTATCGGCAGCCGTGGCGACGTGTTCGATCCCAGCCGCTTCGATGTAGAGGATCTGGCGACTGCGTTCATCCGCCTGGAAGGCGGCATCACGCTGCTGCTGGAGGCAAGCTGGGCGTCCAACGGCGAAAATGATGATGATTTCGGCGTCGCGCTTTATGGAACGAAGGGCGGCGGCAAGATCGATGTCCGGCTGTATGCCTCCGAGGATACACTGTCGATCTACCATGATATCGGCGGCGCGCCGGCGGTTTCCCGCCCCAAAGTGTATCGGGGCGCTGGTCACGCAGCGATCGTGCAGGATTTCGTCAATGTCATTCGCAGCGGCAGCTATGCCGATCACCGGGGTGTCAGCGCGCTTCGGCGCACGCGCATCATCGAAGCCTGTTATACCTCCGCCCAGACCGGGCGCGAGGTCATCCTGGGGTAAAAAACATCGCTTCCCTCTCCGCAGCCTCCTTGTGAGCGAGGAGAGGGAAGTTTTCCTCATTGTGTGGCGCTACTTCTTCAGCCGCTCCAGATGCTGCTTGCGGAACTTGGCGACTTTCGGCGCAACGACTGCCATGCAGTAGCCCTGGAATGGATTGCGCGCGAAATATTCCTGGTGATAGTCCTCTGCCGGGTAAAATCGGTCCAGCGGCGTGACCTCGGTGACGATCGGATCGCGATACAGACCTGCCGCCGTGATCTCAGCGATCGCCTGCTCCGCCTGTGTTTTCTGTTCCGGCGTGTGATAGAAGATCACTGAGCGATACTGTGTCCCTACGTCTGCTCCCTGCCGGTTGAGCGTGGTCGGATCGTGGATGGTGAAGAAAATGTCCAGCAGATCGCGAAAGCTTACCACAGACGGATCATACGTCACCTGCACAACTTCGGCGTGTCCTGTGCGCCCGCTGCAAACCTGCTCGTAGGTCGGATTGGCGTTCGTTCCGCCGGCATAGCCGGAAACGACATCCTCAACGCCGCGCACCTCATCGTAAACTGCTTCCAGACACCAGAAGCAACCGCCGCCAAGCGTGGCGACTTCCCGCTGAC
>SZPD01000317.1 GCA_030263515.1 Anaerolineae bacterium CFX9
ATTATGAGGGGCGCGTGTTCGGCGGCATTGGCACGGCACACGGTGAACAGGCGCGTTGGGCAGAGGCGATCCAGTTCTTCAAGTCCGCCCTGCATATCGCGCGTGAAGTGGGCGACAAGGACGAAGAAGCGCTCCAGCTCAACAATCTGGCGTATGCGTTTGTCATGGCGCACGAAGCGGGCATGTCTATCCCGAATGAGGGCAACCTGCTCGGCCAGGCAGTGCTGCGCTACCGGCAGGCGCTTCATCTCGCTTACGAAACCAACTCGCGCGAGAATATCGTAAGCACCACGGTAGATCTGGCGCGGCTGCTCCTGCGGAGCGCGCGGCATCGCTCCGTTGCGGAACTGCTGATCGACAGCGCCCTGAGCCATGATCCGACCGATCGCGATCTACGCAAGCTCAAGGAAAAGATCATGAGCGACCGCATCTCCGCGCCGCATGAAGAAACACCGGTGGATGGCAGCGCGAGGGATTATGCCGCCAATGCCTATGCGCTTCTGAATGGTTAAGGGACGCGCAGAATCGGGTCCCGGCAATTTATTGACTGGATGAGACCTGGCAGCAGAGCGCGCACGTCTGCTGTGTAAAGTTTGGATCAGGATCTGGAGATCGGCAGCCAGAAGCCGAATCGGCTGCCCTTCCCTTCCTCACTCTCCACCCAGACCTCGCCATGATGCCGGTTGATGATCGTCTTGACGAGGCTCAGCCCCAATCCGCGCCCTTCAACATTTTCTGTGCCCGGCTGGCGAGCGCGATAGAAGGACTGGAAGATGCGCGGCAGCGCCGCTTTTGGAATGCCCACGCCGTTATCCTCGACGACGAAGTGAACCCGATCGTCCTGATGATAGCTCCTGACGACGATCTTTCCGCCTGAGGGCGTGTATTTGATGGCATTGTTGATCAGGTTTTCCATCGACTCGCGGATCAGCACCGGGTTGAGCATGATGCCAGGAATTCCGTCCAGCGAGAGTTCCGTCGTGAGCTGATGTCCCTTATTCGCGGCGGACAGGCGCAGGTTATCGACAGCAGTCTGCACCAGGTCACGGAAATTGATCTGCTCGTTCATCTCCAGCGGCGAATTGCGGATCTGCTCGACGCGCAGCAGATCATCCAGCAGGCTTTTCATCCGTTCGGTCGATTTCTGAATGATCTCCAGATATTCCTGAATGGGCGAATCTTCCGGGGTATCAAGCGCGATCAGCGAGCAGTAGCCGACGATCAGCGCCAGCGGGCTGCGCAGATCGTGGGACGCCATCTGGAGCATTTCATCCTTGAAGCGATTGAGATCGCGCAGTGTGGTGATATCCCGCATCACCACGACATAGCCCGCCGTGCCACCGAACGTATTTTCCCACACGCTGACGGTGACAAGATAATCATGCCGAAGCTGTTCCGAACGTGCCTCAAACGACCAGCTCTGGCCGGTCTCGATCGGGGTGGCGACGATCTCGTTGATGATCCCCAGCACACTGTCATTGGCGAGAAATTCGCTCAGCGCCCTGCCGCGCAGATCGTCCAGGCTCAGGCTGCTGCCCAGAATCTGCGCCCCCGCATCGTTGACCAGCAGGACGCGCCCGGCATCGTCCAGCACCAGCAGCGTATCCGGCATGGCGTGCAGGATGGCTTCCAACTGCCGCTTCTGGCGCTCCATCTGATCAAAAAGCAGAGCATTCCGCACGGCAACAGTCGCCTGATTCGCTACGATCGTCATCAGGCGGAGGTGATGTTCGGTGAAGTGATTCGGCTCGCTGTGCAGCAGCGTCAGCACACCCAGCACATCATCATCGTAGATAAATGGGACGCAGAGCGCCGATCGCGCGGCAGATGTGCCATCCGGGAAGACGATCCAGCGTTCATCCCGCTCCGTATCGGCGACGATCACGCCCTGCTTGTTCCGCACAACCCAGCCCGCCAGACCTTTATCGATCACACGGCGCGCGAAGTGAATCGCCTGATCCTTGCCCAGCCGCTCGATCACCTGGCCGTCCTGCTGGCGCTTGAAGAAGACAGGGTTCCACTCCTCGCTGTGTTCCGGGTTGAGCATCAGGCTGGAACGTTCTGCGCCGACAACCTGTGACGACAGATCGATCACCTGCTCAAGGACGTGATCCCGATCCATCAGCGTGAGCATCTGTGAGATTTTGGCTAAGAGTTCAAAGTCGTCCAGAGTCGCACCCTGTGCTGTTAAATGCTCTTGATTTGAACGAGACATTCGCTCTACTGCACAATCCTGCGCATCACAAGCGGACAAATTTTATAATAGTTACCACGACTGCGCTACATCCTTCATTAAGTCGTCACGCCAGTTCGATCGGGTTCGCCAGCAGCCCTTTCAGCAGCCCGATACAGGCTTCCACATCGTTGAGATCGACGGTTTCGCTGGTCGTATGGGTGAAACGGCACGGGATGCTGATCGCGCCGCTCATCACCCCGGCTCGCGATGTCTGGATCATGGCCGAGTCGGTCGTGCCGAGTGTCAGCAGTTCGCGCTGATAAGGGATTCCATCTGCCTCAGCGCGGGCGATCATCCACTCCCGCAGCGCGGCCGGCACGATCAAGCCCGTGTCGAGCATCTTGATGGCAGCGCCCCCCCCCAGATAAACATCATTACGCGGATTATCCGGCACATCGCCGGAAGGCGTCACGTCCAGCGCGATCGCCAGATCAGGTTCGATCCCGTAAGCCGCCGGGCGCGCCCCGCGTATCCCAACCTCTTCCTGGACGGTAAAGACAAAATAGACCTCATTGGGGCACTGCCGGTTGAGCCGGCGAATGGTCTCAATGGCGACCGCACAGCCGATCCGGTCGTCAAGCGACTTGGCGATCACGCGCGAGCCGCGAATCTCCATCTTGCGCCAGAAAACGGCAGGCATTCCCGGCTGGATCTGCTGCTGCCCGCTGCCATCGCTGACATCGATGAAAAACGAACTCAGCTCCGCCTGCGCGCTGCGCCCATTGCCGAACATTTCCGGCGCGCCCAGCACGCCGATCGTGCCATCCTCAAACATCACCCGACCGCCAACCATCGTCGTGTTCAACAAGCCGCCCAACGGCGTAAAACGCAGAAAGCCGGTCTTCTTCTCGACGAAGGTCACCATAACACCAATTTCGTCCATATGGGCGGCAACCATCACCTTTTTGCCGCCGCTGCCCACACGAACGATCAGATTGCCCAGCGCGTCAGTCGTGATCTCATCGGCAAAGCCTTCCACTTCTGCCCGGATGATCTCACGTACCTGATGTTCATAGCCTGCCGGTCCCCACGCTTCGACCAGCTTGCGAATAAGGTCGTTCACATTACGCTCCCACAGAGTCGTATATCTCTATCTTACAGACGATTCAGCCGTTCGCTCAATTAAGGCGTCTCTTAGCGAATCAGCACGTGTTTTCCGAAGCGGCGCAGCACAGCCTGAATCAGCCTGAGGGTATGGTCATAATCCTCACGATGCAGGTATGCCAGCGGTGTATGAATGTAGCGGCACGGCAGCGAAATGACCGCGGTCTGCACCCCGCTCCCGGCAAGATGGATCGCGCCTCCGTCTGTAGCCCCTCCGGGATGCGATTTGTACTGGTAGGGAATCCCTTCCGCCTCCGCCGTCTCGCGCAGAAACGACAGCAGATTCGGCGGCACGATCATCCGGGCGTCCACAATCGTCAGCACAGGGCCGCCGCGCATCCGGCAGGTCGGGTTCAGCTCGCGGTCATCGTCCAGCGATGCCGCCGCATCCGGAATATCGTTGGCGGTCGTGCCTTCCAGGATGAATGCGGCGTCTGGCTGAAGCGTCTGCCCCACAACCTGCGCCCCACGGAGACCGATCTCTTCCTGCACCGTGAAGGCGGCCAGCACTTCAACCGGATAAGCTTCCGCGGCCTGAAGCACATCGATCAGCAGCGAGCAGCCGGCCCGATCATCAAATGCCTTGCCGCGCAGCAGCCCTTCTCCAAGTTCGAGATACTGGCTGTCAAAGGCGATCAGATCACCACGTTTGACCTTGCCGGAAGCCTCATCCTTGCTGGATGCGCCGATATCGATCCGCAGGTTCGACATTTTGACCGTGTTCTGCTCGTTATTCTTGTGGATCGGCGTCCACACGATCACGCCCTGAACAGCCTGCGAACCGATGCGCACGCGCAGACCGGGAAGGATACGGTCGTCAATGCCGCCAACCGCCGTGAACCGGATCAACCCGTCGCCATCGAAGCCCATCACCATGAAGCCGACTTCATCCATATGAGCCGCCAGCAGCACACGCGGCGCGCCGGGCGCTGACGCGGGTTTCCGCGCTGTGACGCTGCCCAGCGGATCGATCGTGATATCCTGTGCGTGCCCTTCAATCGCCTGAAGGATCACGCGGCGCACGGCCTCTTCGCGACCGGAAACGCCGATCGCCTCAGAAAGTTCTTTCAGGATCATGCATCCGCTCCTGTATCCTGCGGTTTGAGGTCATCCCATGCCAGCGCCGTCAGAAAATCCGCATCCAGCTCGGCGATGAAATGCGCCAGCAGCCTGCCGCAGCGTTCAATATCGCGCAGATCCGCGGTCTCGACCGGGGAATGCATACTGCGAATCGGAATTTCGAGCAGCGCAGTGGGCACGCCCGTCAGCGCAACCTGAATCGCCCAGGCATCCGTGCCGCTCGCGCCGGGAATGTAATCATCCTGAAGCTTGATCTCATAGCGCTTGGCTGTTTCACGGATCCTGTCATACAGTTTGCTGTGGAAATTCGGTCCGACGCCGATTCCCGGTCCCCCGCCGATCTCGATCGTCACGTCCGCTTCCACGCCTGACTGGGGCGCGAAGCCCACATCGAGCGCGATTGCGATATCGGGCGCGATGCTGTAGGCGGAGGTTGTCGCCCCCAGCAGCCCGGTTTCTTCCTGCACCGTCGCCACGGCGTACACGTCCCAGGTGTGATGCATCCCGCGCAGCGCATTCAGCGCAAACGTCACCGCCGCCACGCAGGCGCGATCATCCATTGACTTGCACGCTACCCGTGTTCCGTTCAGTTCGACCATCGGCGTATCAAGCGTGATCAGGTCACCCGGACGGACAAGCGCTGCAACGCGCTCTGGC
>SZPD01000318.1 GCA_030263515.1 Anaerolineae bacterium CFX9
GACAGTGAAGCTGCTGTGCTGGAGGAAATGATCAGGCTGGGCGCAGCAGTCGTGTCGTTATCTCCGCACGCTGCAACTGATATCACGCTCAATGGATTTCAGCAGCGTCCTTCTCTCGTCCATTACATGCCATTTCTTCAGTGGCTGGCCTATCTGCGGGCGGTCAATAAAGGGCTGAACCCGGATACGCCCCGTCATCTTGACCAGGTAGTTATTCTGTAATCGTGCCGGCAAGCGATATCGTGTCTGCCAAAAAGTGGACGCATACAGGGTGTGCCTCGTTGAGGCACACCCTGTCAGTTTGTCTTGCTGAATCTGCCCGGCAGCCTACCGCCTGAGCTGTGCGCCAACAATTTCGCTGTATGGGTAGGGGAGCGGCAGATCACTCGCCTTATTCAGGCGCTCAACCTGCTCCTCTGTGAGCGACCAGCCTGCCGCGCCCAGATTATCCTCCAACTGCTCCATGGTACGCACACCGAGCAGCGGCGCAGTAACACCGGGGCGCTGAAGCAGCCAGTTGATCGCTACCTGGGCGGGTGTCTTTCCGGTTTCCTCTGCGACAGCCAGAAGGGCGTCGATCACCTGCCAAGTATATTCATTATTGTAGTTCGACCAGGATTCATCCCAGCCCTTCTCCTCAGCCAGTTCGATCCGGCTTCCGGCTGGAGCCTGAGTCAGACTGCGATTGAACCTGCCGCTCAGCCAGCCGCCGCGCAGCGGACTCCATGCAATCAATCCCAATCCTTCATTCAGACACACGTCGATCAGTTCCCATTCGGTGGAGCGGCAGAGCAGGTTATACTGCGGCTGAAGACAGCGGAATGGTTCCCAGCCCATCTGGCGGCTGATTTCGATAGCCTTCTGCAACTGCCACCCGCTGAAATTGCTCGCGCCGATATAACGAACCTTGCCGCTCTTGACGAGAACATCCAGCGTACTCAGGGTTTCTTCCAGCGGCGTTTTGCTATCCCAGCAGTGTACCTGGTAAAGATCGATGTAATCGGTTCCGAGGCGCTTCAGGCTGGCTTCAACTGCATCCATGATATGCTTCCGGCTCAATCCCAGATCATTGGGATCGGAACTCATGGGATAGCGCGTCTTGGTTGCGAGGATGATGGATGAGCGGTTTTTCGTCCTGAGCCAGCTTCCAATCACACGCTCAGAACCGCCAGCGCTGTAGACATCGGCTGTATCGATGAAATTTCCGCCTGCCTCCACAAAGTGATCCATCATCCGATGGCTGTCCTGCTCGCTGGTTTCACGCCCGAAGGTCATCGCGCCAAGTCCCAGCTCGCTGATCTTCAGTCCGGTTTTGCCGAGAAAACGGTATTTCACAATTATCGCTCCTGGTTGCTCACGTGTGTATCAATGACAATCGCCGCCCGTATGAGCGGCGATTGTCGTCCTGCCTCATTGAAATTACGGGTTGAACAGGGCATTCACTTCCGCATTTGCCATCGGAAGTGCCTCTGCGGCAGTAACTTCACCCAGGCGAATGCTGTCCATGATCGGGCCCATGATCGCTGCCACTTCAGAGCCGCGATCCGTGATCGGATAAATGAATGTCCCGTTCGGATCGAGTGCCTGAGAGGTGAAAGCGCTAACATCAATTCCGCGTTCTGCGCGTGCTGCAAGTGATGCTTCGACGCCTTCGGCGATCGCCGGGAAGACGATGCCATATTCGCCAACGACAACCTGGCACTCAACCGACGCCAGATACCTTACCCACTGCCAGGCTTCTTCCACATGCGGCGTGCCGGAATAAATACTGTCTGCCAGACCGTTAAACATCGTCTTGCGACCTTCCGGCCCGATCGGCGGCAGCGCAAAGCCGACATCGAAGCTCGGCTGCGTCAGGTGGAAATTGATGCGCCATGAACCCGCAAACACCATAGCGCCCTCACCTGCTGCAAAGAGCGCCTGCTCACCGTCCGGCACGCCAACTTCTGCGAACGACGGGGCGAGACCATGGACAAGATGCAGATCAGCATACCACTGGATCGTATCGATGAAACGCGGGTCATCATAGTGATAGCTTTCCGCCCAGGGGCCATCGGTGAACGTCCAGCCGGTGCTGGCTGCGAAGTGGCTCCACTGTTCGTGTCCGTTGAAGCCACCGCCCTGCCCGGTGACCAAACCGAACTGAACCACATTGTTGCGGTCAAAATCCGGGCTGAGACCGTTATTGCCGTTGGCATCGAGCGTAAGCTGAGCGACAATTTCCTGGAACGTGCCGCCGTCTTCCGGATTCCATGTCCACGTCTCGAACACAGCCGGATCAATGCCGGCGGCTTCAATCATGTCCACGTTGTAAACCAGCGCAACCGTGTCCCAGTCTTTCGGCAGACCGTAGCGTGCATCGCCACGAGTCCAGAGCGCCGCCAGTTCACCGAGATAATTGCTGACATCGACGCCATCCCGTTCGACAAACGGCTGAATGTCCACAATCTGACCCAGATTGGCAAACTCAGGGTACTTGGAGAGATGGTTGGTGAAGACATCCGGGGCATTGCCGCCGACCAGCGCTGTCTGAAGCGCTGTCCAGTAATCAAACCAGCCGCCGGGCTGCTCAATTCTGATATCGATATTCGGATTTGCAGCTTCGAAATCCGCGGCGCACTGCTCATACTGTGGAACCTGAGCGACATCCCACAGCCAGTAGGTGATCACTACTGGATCCTGGGCATAGATGCCGCCGACGGTCAGCAACATAAGAATCAATGTGCTTGAAATGACCATGATTTTAGAAAGACGTTTCATGTTTTTGCTGCCTCCAACTGATATTGAATTTACCTGCTGACAACATTTCTTGCTTTCCGGTGAGCACAATCCCTCGGAACGGGTTCGATTGCTGCTCCACGAACGACCTGAGGATGGCGAAATCTCTCAGGCTTTCATACCGCAACGCAGGAGGGACAATTTTGACTACGTATTCATTCGCTGCAATTCATAAGGCTCCTTCTGTGAAATATTCCGGTATCAGGCAGCTTGGCTGGAGATATGCGCTCAGCGAAAGCCGCTGTACTGGATGGAATTAACGACTCGGCGACCTAAAATCAGGAAGAGGACAAGGGTAGGGATGATCATGAGTGTTGCCGCAGCCATCAGCCCTGACCAATCGGGAAGGCTCGTCTGCTGCTGACTGCGAAACAGCCCCAGTGCGACGGTGAGCATACGCACCTGATCATCACGCCCAACCACCAGCGGCCACAGATAATCATTCCAACTGCTGACAAAGGTGAGAATGGCGATCGTTGCCAGCGCTGGACCGCTGAGAGGAAGCGCAATCCGCAGGAAAATCTGGAAGCGACCCGCGCCATCCAGCAGGGCAGCTTCCTCAATCTCGACACTTTGTGACAGGAAGAACTGGCGCATGAAGAACACGGTCAGAGGGGTCATGAGGAATGAAGGCGCAATAATCCCCTGAAACGTGCCTATCCAGCCGAGACTTCTGACGAGAATGAAGTTTGGGATGAGCAGCACAATGCCGGGAATCATCAAACCCGTGAGAAACAGGAAAAAGATCTGATTTCTCAATGGGAAACGCAGGCGTGCAAACGCATACGCTGCCAGTGAACTGAAAAAGACCTGGCCGATTGTGATGAACGTTGCCACAATCACTGAATTTCGCAGGTAAAGCCAGAAATTCAGTGTCTGTCCTGAGCCGCCGCGTGCCAGCGATTCCTGGAGATCAACATTGCCAAGCGCGCGGGAGAAGTTATAGAGCGTGGGATTCTCCGGAAACATGGCAGTTGTATTCGTATAAACCTGCTGAGGATCGGTCAGTGCGGTACGGACAACCCACCAGAACGGAAACAGGCTTACAAACAGGATCAGCGCAATCGTGACCCAAGTCACCACATTTCTCACACTCAGAAACGAGCGTCGTCCGGGATTTGAGCGAATGGCATTCTGCATCATTGAATTCCCCTGCCCGGCTAGCTGAAATCTGCAAGGTCCGCGTTATTGGCGCGGAAGAAACGCATCTGGATCAGGGTGACTCCCACCAGGGCAACGAACAACACGGTTGCGATGGCCGTGGCATATCCCATGTTGAAGCGCACAAAAGCAAACTCATAGATGTACCAATAAAGTACCTGTGATGCCCGAACCGGTCCGCCCCCGGAGGTGACAGCGATGGTGTCGAAAATCTGAAACGAGCCGATGATATGGGTGATCAGCACAAACGCCAGCACAGGTCGGAGCAGCGGCAGGGTGATATTCCAGAACTGGCGCACTCCATCTGCTCCATCGATGGAAGCCGCGTCGTAAAGCTGCTGGGGGATGGTCTTTAAGCCTGCAAACAGAAGGATGGAGGTATAACCCGCATAGCGCCAGATATTGATGAGCGCAATCGATGGAATCACCTGATCCACCGACCCCAGGAACGGCTGCGAAGGAATGCCGATGCTGTTGAGAAAGGCGTTGACGATGCCAAGCCGGTTATCCAGCATCCACATCCAGAGCAGGGCAACCACCACACCGGGCAGCAGCCAGGGGATAATGATGATGTTTCGCAGCCAGGCAGATCTCTGGGATACGCGATCCATGAAGAGCGCCAGCGCCATGGCGATGATGATCTGAAGCGGAATATTGAAGGCAACGTACCTGACCGTCACCTGAACCGAGTTCCAGAAACCCGGATCGTTGAAAAGCCGCTGGTAATTCTGAAATCCGACATATTCTGCCGGGGTCAGCAGATTCCAGTTAGTGAAACTGATCAGCAGTCCGCGCACTGCCGGCAGCGCATAAAAGATAATGAAACCGATCAGCGCGGGCAGAATGAACAGATATCCAATTAACGCTTCTCGTGTGCGCTGCTTGCCCAACCACGCAAGCAAAGAAGCGCCTCGGCTGTTTCTCAATGCAGGACCTTTCGCTGTCGCCGCCTGTATTTTCAAGAACTGTGACACATTTTTTTCCACGTGATACAAACTCACTTGGATTAAATTGCCTGAGTATGATTCATTTTTATCGTATTACACCGTTTTAGTCAACAAAATCCATCAAAAACGCGCAAGCTGTGAGCGATTTGATGGCTTATACAAGAAGATATTACGGTTCATTTCCTCACA
>SZPD01000319.1 GCA_030263515.1 Anaerolineae bacterium CFX9
CCGAAGAACAGCGGCAAGAGTACCGTCATGCGTGTGATGCAGCCGCTCGCCTTCAACATGGTCAGTACGTCCGACCCGACCGGCCCGTCGATGTTCCGGCTGATCCACTACACAAGCTGCACCGTCGGTATCGATGAGGCGGAGCGCTACCACAACCCCAAAGACCCCGGAATGCAGCAGATCCGGCAGCTCCTCAACAGCGGCTACAAGCAGGGGATGCCCGCCATCCGACTGATCGGGGAGGACATGAAGCCACAGGCGTTCGACGTGTACTCGCCGAAGATTCTGGCGGCGATTGCCGGGCTGGAGGACATCCTCGCGTCGCGCTGCATCGCTATCCCGATGCGCCGCACCGACAAGAAGATGCCATCGTTCCCGCCTGACTTCGATGGAGCGAGCATCCGTCACCAGCTCTACACGCTGGCGCTGACCGCCTTCCCCCACCTGTACACCAACTACTTCGAGCGCCCGGCGCTGCACACGCTGCACAACCGTTCATCCGAGCTGTGGTCGCCGCTGGTCGCGCTGGCAGCGTTCTTCGAGGAACAAGGTCAAGTGAGCGGGCTGCTTCAAGCGATTGCCACCGCCGCCGAAACCGACGAACAGATCAGTCAGGGCAAGGCGCTCAGTGAGCGCGAAGAGGCAGTCTTGCAGGCGCTGGAGATTATGACGCGCGGGCAGAGCGGCACGCTGTGGGTGAAAGCGGCGGCGCTGCGCGAGAAGGTCGCGCGGCTGATGGGGCAGCCGGTCGAGAAGATGGGTGATGCCCAGTGGATCGGTCACATCCTCAAGCGGTTGCACCTGCTCGACGAAGCCGGGCGCAAGCGCGGGATGGACGGGATGAGCTACGCCGTCAAGCCGCTCGATGTTATCGACATGATGCGCCGCTACGATGTGGCAATCGTTTATGAAAGTCACTGAAAAACCGTGCAAACCCTGCATACCGTTCATGGCTGAGGGGATAGGTATGAACGGTGTGTAGAGTCTGTTTCGGCTTTTTAGGAGCGGCGAGGCGCTTCTTCTCCGCAAGCTCTCATGTCCATCAACAGCGCTTATTGCAGCCTTTCATTGAGGAAACGATACGGCGGGGGATAGGTTGTTAGCCTATCCCCCAAAAGCGTGCATTTTCAGCGATTTAATGGAAATTGCATTCCGCTTGTAGCCTGATCAATCCACTCCAGATAAGACATCTCAGGATCGTCAGGACTAAAGGGCGACATGATCAGATCTTCTGCCTCACCCAGATAGAGCAGCGCATCTGCCCAGGCAGGCTGATAATCTGGCGGTAGAATCGATGCCGCGCGCGAGCGGCAGTCCGGGCGATTTAGAAGGTCTACCAGCGTGGTGTCCCGCAGCGAAACGAGCGTTGGGATGTCCCAAGTTTCGGCGATTCGGTCGAATTCTTCAGCACAAGCCTGCTCCGCGATACCGTCAAAGAGCGTGATAGCGAATACACGTCCATCTGGATAAGTGGCATCAAGAAGTTGACGCACGTTGCTGCCCAGATCCACCGGAAGTAGCGGCACCGAAGCAGTATTGTCGGGGACAACCGGCATAGGCATAGGTTCTGCACCAACCGGCGGAGCGCTAGCATCGCCGGACTGCGGCGGCGATCCGATAATCATCGGGCCGCCCGGCTCACCTGGCAGCGCGAACGGGAAGCCGGTCGGGACAAGGTGGTACGCGCCGATAATGACGAGTGCTTTCTCACCTTGGTCGATCAAACGACTAACCACACCAGCGAAATGTTCATCGCGGTTTGGCGGTGGATTATCCGGGGTGTACATGACAGGCTGATCAGGATTGAGCGGCGGATCACCCAGCCAGACACGCAGTTGTTCATCCTCCGGGAGGGTTGCATTGATTTCGCGCACAGCACGATAGAAATCAATGTACATCTGGGCGACAGGGGATGGTCCGTAGGCAAATGTCGGCGTCCAGACACGCTGCAATTCCTCAAACGGCACATCCTCACCGTTGACGTAGCGGTCAATCACATCTTGATAGAAGGCATTGCCGTACTCAAAGACAATGTTGCGCACCTGCCGGGCAAACTCCGGCTGCTGAATGAGCTGAATGTAGAAATCGCCTAACTGCTGGACATTGTGATTATCGCCAATCGCTACAATTGAGTAGCTCTCAAATGCGTCAAAGATGCCATCAATCGCATTGCTTACCGACACGTTCTGTGCGCGTGCCGGTAGTGACAGACCAACCGCCAAGATCGCAAACGCGATCGCAATTGACAAGACTTTCATATGTTTGATCCTTTCTCCTGACTCTGTAATCCCAGGCTGCACAAAACCAGCAGGGGCATGCAAACCATGGGTCAAACGCTGACTCAGTGTCTTGTATTCAAGGTTAAACCGGCAGTGCTCGGAGTCTCCCCGCTAAAAGAAGGGTAATCCTAAACAGGAAATGTCCAATTTCGTAGCTTTGAGCAGGTTTAGCAGGTTACACAGATCACTACCCGCCCTTAATCGACCGGTGTGCCTCTTTTCTTCCCGCCCGATTGGGAGTAGCCAACTTTTTTGTCTTCGCACACATATATTCCGATGAATACTCAGGAGAAATGAAGCGAGGATGCGTCCTTAAATGATGCTTGCATAAATCGAGCGATTGCTCAACTCAAACGCCGAGACAGCAGCGGTTTAGAAAAACTGATCAGGCGGTATCAGGTGCGCGCTGTGCGTGCTGCGTACCTGATTACCTGCGATCAGTCGGAAGCGACGTATTTGCTGGCGCACGCCGACTATACTCAGGAACGCGCAGATCAATTTCTGGAGGCAATGCAGTCGCGCGGTTTGGAGGTCAAGCTGAATTCGCCAGAGCCGGATCGCAGCGACATTACCGTTGGTGTACCCGAACGCGGTTGGAGCTTCACCATCAGTCAGGTGCCTGAGGAGCTGCCAACGGCGGAGTACTACCCTATCGTGTATGCGATGCAGATTGAGGCATTCTATGAACGAATCGAAGGCCCCTGGCGCTTCGAGGTACGACTTGGTTAGGTAACTCACATAATGGGCGGGAATCAGTTGATGTCGCTTCCCGGCAAACCTCAATAAATGCGGCTTGATTCAAACCGTGATGTCATAGACTCGGTCAATACCGAGACGAACCTGATCGGCAAAGCACACGAACTCAGGCGTGAGATGCAGGTCACGGTACGCATCCATGATGAATTCGCAGCGATCCCCACACGGATCGAATCTGCGGATATTCGTACATCGACCAGCAAGTTCAATACCGACTAACTGGTGATACGGGCGATCCGTTGTCCGTCTGGTCAGGCCAGTATGCCTCCACTGAAAACGTGATCTGCTGGCGGGAAAAGCCTGCTCAATACGCCACAAGCGCAGCAAGTCCGCAAATGGTTGTATCCATCCGAGTCGTCCTTCAGAAAACTCCAACACGAGGAAAGGTTTCTGATCAGAATCAGCAAAGAAATATTCTAGACTAAGGTGATGGGTATGCTTTGTTTGTTCTACCCACATAGGTAGGTTTGCTGCTTCGCTGCCAAGGATAGCAGATGATGGGACAGCGCAGCCCACCAGTTGTGGCAGCAGGAATGCCGTTTTCTCAAGGCGGAATACATCGAAAGTCTGATACCGCAGCAAGCGTGCGAATGGGGCAGGTGCTGGCGGATGGTCAAGAGGGCGAGCAAAGAACAGGAGATGCAGCTCCTGCAAGGGACCACAAGGTCCTGACCCAAAGTCAAAATACCAGAGCGCAAACAGCCCTTGTTCGTCGGTTGTATACGCCAGAGAGACTCGTTGATCGTAAAGTAGGCGCGTCGCCGCTGCTGCATTGAGCGTGCCAAAGATCAATATCGCAGTGCCGCCTGTTTGAGTCATGCACCCAAACCCCTATATCATTTCAGCTTGCGCTGCCACCAGTGATAGTGCCCGATAAATTCGAAACCGGCATTCCAGGCAGCTTCGATAGTGCCGGGTTCATTGCTAGGAATCACAGCTCCCGCAACATCAACCTTATTGTGTGCGAGCCTCTCTATTGCTGCGACAAAAGCTTCGGGCAGATAGCAATCCTCTAACCATATGCCAGCATAATTCATCGTGTTTACATCCACGATGTGCAACTGCGCTGACGGTTGTACGGACGGCTGCGCCACGCTTGAAAACGCGACGTAAAGATGACAAACAATTCCATCTGTGGTGAAAGCGTTTCTGGCAAAGGCGCGTTGACTGCTCGTATTGTCAACCTGAACAAGTCCGCGTGCCAGTTCCGCGCCTCGTTCTAGTCCGGTCTGAATACTACGCTCGATCAGTCTGGTTGCGATCCCCTGACGCCGGTACTCGGGATGGACTGCCAGCAGATCCACTTCCCAACGAAGAATGCCTGTGGCAGAAACGGTCAGAAAGCTATCGACGAAACCGACCGTATCTTCGTCGACAACGGCTGCAGTTGTGTGATGCTGTGGATCATTTAAAACTGACCGAATGCGTTCACTCCGTGTCGTTTCATCCGGCCACACGCACTCTTTTAGGCGCTGGATCGCCTTCTCATCGCCAATCTGAGCTGTACGGAATTGCATTTTTCCACCTGTGTTGATAGGCATTGCTTTCAGTTTAGGCAATCTTCCTCGTCATGACCCCCTACTTTTGACCAGACATCAAAGCCAATGAGTGCGAGGTCATATCAGAATGTGCAGTTCGCGCGCACGGTGTACAGCCTGCTGACGGTTGCGCACGCCGAGCTTGCTGTAGAGGTTGTTGAGATGCCATTTGACTGTCGTCACACCCAGATACAGATCATTGGCAATCTCCTGATTGGTCTTGCCTAAGCTGAGATGATGCAGCAGCGACAATTCGCGTTCGGTCAGCGGTTCTACAGCAAGCGCCACATCATCAAAGATCACATCACAGGCTTGGAGCACACGGCGCATGTGGGGGCTGAGTTCGTGCGGGCGTACTGAGGAAGCGAAGGATGCTAGCACCGGGCGCAGGCTGGACACATCGCGCACGAAGTATTCGAGATTCTGTCCGGCTTCCGCATGATGCAAGGCGCTTCTGAGGGCGGCTAACGCTTCGGTCTG
>SZPD01000320.1 GCA_030263515.1 Anaerolineae bacterium CFX9
GGCGTCAGCGCGCCGACGAGCGCATGCCCTGCCTCATGATAGGCGACGACGCGGCGCTCGTGTTCGTTGGAGAGCGGCGGGCTTTTCGTGCCGAGCACGATCCGGTCAAACGCATCGAGAAAGTCGCGTTTGCTGATCTTCTTGGCGTTGCGGCGGGCAGCCGTCAGCGCGGCTTCATTGGCGAGGTTCGCCAGGTCTGCGCCGCTGAAGCCGATCGTCGTCCGCGACAGTTCGTGGAGGTCAACATCGCTCTCCAGCGGCTTGCCGCGCACGTGAACGCGCAGAATGTCTTCGCGCCCCTTGCGATCCGGCAGGGCAACGGTCACCTGACGATCGAAGCGACCGGGGCGCAGCAGCGCCGGATCCAGCACGTCGGGACGGTTGGTGGCCGCCATGACGATCACGCTTTCCGTCTGGTCAAAGCCGTCCATCTCGGCGAGCATCTGGTTGAGCGTCTGCTCACGCTCGTCATTGCCACCGCCCAGCCCGGCTCCGCGCTGCCGACCCACTGCGTCGATCTCGTCGATGAACACGATCGAGGGGGCAGCGGCTTTCGCCTTGGAGAACAGATCGCGAACGCGGCTGGCTCCAACGCCGACGAACATCTCGACAAATTCAGAGGCGGCAATGCTGAAGAAAGCGACATTCGCTTCCCCCGCAACGGCGCGTGCCAGCAGGGTTTTGCCTGTGCCGGGAGGTCCGACCAGCAGCACACCGCGAGGAATGCGTGCGCCGAGGGCGATGAATTTTTCCGGTTCCTTGAGGAAATCCACGATTTCGACCAGCTCAGACTTGGCGGCTTCCTGCCCGGCGACATCGGCGAAGGTGATCTTGGGTTTTTCGGCGTCATACTGGCGCGCCTGTGTGCGTCCAAACCCAAACACGCCGCCCATCTGGCGCTGGGCGCGGCGGCTCTGCCAGACGAAGAAGCCGACCAGCAGCAGCAGCGGTCCCCAGTTCAGCAGAAAGAGCAGGATCGGGTTGGTCTGCACTGCCTGACCGATGATCGTGACTCCATTGGCGCGCAGAGTCGCCGCGAGATCAGGATCGCCTGTTGGCAGAAGCTGTGTCACGAAGCTGGTCGAGGTCATCTGGGGGATGCCCTGTTCCAGCAGCGGCGAACCATCCGCCGGGAAGGTGACAGCGCGCACAAAATTCCCCTGCGCCTGCGTCTGCGTGAGCAGCACTTCGCGAACATTGCCCGCTTCGACCTGTTCAAAGAAGGTTGAATACGGGATATCGATCGGCTGGTTCGGGGTCAGCCCGCCCACCATGTCAGGCAGGCGCATAAACGTCCAGACTAGCAGGACGACGACAAGGATCAGCCACGTCCAGCGTGGAAGCTGGAACTGCGGCTGCGGCGTTTTGCCGCCCTGTGGCGGTTCGCCGCCCGATCCGTCACTTTTCGGCGGGACCGGCGGTTTCTGATTCGGAGGTGGGAACATTGCTTAGCCTTAACTTGACCGGATTTACCCGATCATCTTATGTCCGGCGCGTTAGATTCGCATAAATGTTTCCTTCAGGGCGGGATAGAGTGCGCGATACAGACTGTAGGGATGAGCATAGGCTGCTGCCTGATCGCCGGGGAAGGTGGCATCGCCGGTGCGGATGGCGGCGCGGCAGGCGCTGGGCACATCCGGATAAAAGCCAGCGGAGACTGCGGCGAGCAGCGCCGCGCCAAACGCCGCGCCTTCTGTGCTGTTGGTGGTGACCAGCGGCACGTTGAAGACATCTGCCATGATCTGCCGCCACAGCGGGCTTTTTGCGCCGCCGCCGCTGGCGCGCACCTGCATATCGCCGCTGATGCCCACATCCGCCATCAGGGTGAAGCTGTCCTTGAGACCGAAGGCGACTCCTTCCAGCACGGCGCGCGTCATATGGGCACGCTGATGCCGCGTGGTCAGCCCGACAAATGCGCCGCGCGCCAGGGGATCCGGGTGCGGCGTGCGCTCGCCGGTCAGGTAGGGCAGGAAAAGCAGTCCCTCTGCGCCGGGGGGGATGGCAGCCGCTTCGCTGACCAGATCGTCAAACGAGATGCCCGGCGCAAGCGTGTCCCGATACCACTGAAGGCTGCCTGCTGCCGAGAGCATGACGCCCATGAAGTGCCACATATTCGGCACAGCATGACAGAAAGCGTGCAGGCGTCCCTGCGGTTCATAGGCGTAACTGGCCAGCGGAGCGAACACCACGCCCGACGTGCCCAGTGAAACTGAGATCATTCCCGGTTCGACAGCGCCCATACCCACTGCGCCCGCTGCCTGATCGCCGCCGCCGCCGACTACCGGCGTCCCTGCCCGCAGCCCGGTGAGCGCCGCCGCCTCAGCGCTGACCGTACCCGTCACTTCCGAGCCTTCTACCAGATCAGGCAGCCATGCCATCGGGATCTCCAGCGCCGAGACGACTTCCTGCGACCAGCGGCGGTTGGCGACATCCAGCAGCGATGTGCCGGACGCATCGCTCATATCCATCGCATAGTCACCTGTCAGCCGAAGCCGGAGAAAGTCCTTGGGCAGCAGGATATGCGCCGTCCGGGCATATACGTCGGGTTCATGCTGGCGCACCCAGAGGATCTTCGGGGCGGTGAACCCCGTCAGCGCGCGGTTGCCCGTAAGTGTGATCAGGCGTTCAAAGCCGATTCTGCGCGTGATCTCGTCACACTGCTCCCCGGTACGCTGATCATTCCACAGGATCGCCGGACGCAGGACGCTGCCGCCCGCATCCAGCATGACCAATCCGTGCATCTGCCCGGTCAGCCCGATCGCGGCGATCTGATCGCCCTGTGTCCCGGTTTTTTCCAGCACGGCGCGGATCGACTCGACGATGCCGTCCCACCAATCATGCGGATTTTGCTCGCTCCAGAGAGGTTTTGGCGCGCTGATCGGCTGCGGCGTGGTATGCGAGCCGATCACAGCGCCGCCGGACTCGATCAGCAGGGCTTTGGCCCCCGTAGTGCTGATATCCAAACCCAGTAAATAGCTCATCATGCGCATCCTTTTTCATCAGCAGGCTTGTTCGCCAGTTATTTTTCCGCAGAGTGTAACCCTGATCTGCTGTGCGCTCCACAGTCAGCGCAGGCTCACGGTGGGACGGGGCGGAGATTTGAACTATAATCTGCTTTGATAGCGATAGGATATTGTGATGCCCAACGACGCCACTGATCCATCCAACCCTGCTGACGCCAACGAGATGACGCTTCCCTCACGGCGACGCCTGACGGACAGCGCCAGCCAGATGGCGGCGGCGCGGCGCTCGGCAGAAGGCTCGCCCATGCAGGCCCCCCCGCTGCTGCTTCAGGCGTTCAACGGCGAGATCGATCTGGAGCGCGAGCTGGCGCGCCGCTATCCCAATATGCCGCTGATGACCCAGTTTCACCGCCAGATGAGCGGCTCACGCATCAAACGCGGCACGGCAGCGATCACATCGTCCGATGGCGCGGCGTCCCTGCTGGTGGAAGTCGATTCGATCTCGCGCCTGGCGCAGTTTACCTTTGCATGGGGCGGCATGATCGGCTTGCGCTTTGCCCCCGCCAGGCTCAGCGATATGGATCGCCAGCGCTGGATCGAGCTGATGCGCCAGCCGACCGGTGAGCCGATCTATCTGTGGGGGCAGGCGCGCTGGGAAAGTGACTATCTGATCTTCTGTACGAGACGGCATTTCACCAGCGTCTATGCCTTCAGCCAGCATCATACCGAAGCGGCAGTACGTCTGACCGATGAGGTGATGACGGCGCTGATCGATCTGCTGGAGCGCCTCTGGAAACCTGCCGCGCCAGAGAATCCTGCGCTGTCCACCTGGTAAACGAATTTCCGGGAGTTTTTCTCATTCACGATGAACAGACTGGCGAACGAAACCAGCCCGTATCTGCTTCAGCATGCCCATAATCCGGTTGATTGGTATCCGTGGGGCGAGGAAGCGCTGGCGAAAGCCAGAGCCGAGAACAAGCCCATCCTGCTCAGTGTGGGCTACAGCGCCTGTCACTGGTGTCATGTCATGGCGCATGAAAGTTTTGAAGACCCCACGACCGCCGAGATCATGAATCGGCTGTACATCAATATCAAGGTGGATCGCGAAGAGCGCCCGGACGTGGATGATATCTACATGCAGGCGGTGCAGGCGCTGAGCGGCGGGCGCGGCGGCTGGCCGATGACTGTTTTTCTGCTGCCGGATGGACGCCCGTTTTATGGCGGAACCTATTTCCCCCGTGAGCCGCGCTATGGACTGCCTTCCTTTCGGCAGATTCTGGAAGGCGTTCATGACGCCTATACCCGCCGCCGTGATGAGGTCGAACGTGCCGCCGGATCGCTGACGGATGCGCTTGATCGCACGGTGCTGCGCATGGGGGATCCGGATGCGCTGGCTGATGACCTGCTCGATCTGGCGGCGGAACGCCTGCTGCGCGAGTTCGACCCTGTGCACGGCGGGTTCAGCGGTGCGCCGAAGTTCCCTCAGCCGATGAGTCTCGAATTTCTGCTGCGCGCCCACCAGCGCGGCGGCAGCGCAGATGCCCTCAGGGCGGTGCAGCTCACGCTGGAAAAGATGGCTCGCGGCGGCATGTACGACCAGATCGGCGGCGGGTTCCATCGCTACAGCGTCGATGCATTCTGGCTGGTTCCACACTTCGAGAAGATGCTTTATGACAACGCCCAGTTGAGCCGTGTCTATCTGCATGCATGGCAGGTGACAGGCAGGGTTGATTTCCGCCGCATCGCCGAAGAAATCTACGATTACATCCTGCGCGAGATGACTGCTCCGGAAGGGGGCTTCTATTCCGCGACCGATGCGGACAGTGAGGGGCATGAAGGCAGGTTTTTTGTCTGGCAAAAGGATGAACTTGAGTCTCTGCTCGGAGAAGATGCCGAACTGGCGATCGCCTACTGGGGCATTTCCGAAGCCGGTAATTTTGAGGGAGCCAACATCCTGCATGTCGCCCATCCTGAAGCGGAGATCACACACCGTTTTCAACTGACGACGGACAAACTGCGCGAGAAGATTGAAGCCCTGCGCGACAAGCTGTACGCCGCCCGCAC
>SZPD01000321.1 GCA_030263515.1 Anaerolineae bacterium CFX9
GGGATCAGGCTGATGTTGTAGATGAACGCCCAGAACAGATTCTGGTAGATCGTCCGCATTGTCGCCCGGCTGAGACTGATCGCCCGTGCCACGCCGCGCAGATCGCCGCTCACCAGCGTCACGTCCGACGCTTCCATGGCGATATCGGTCCCCGTGCCAATGGCGATGCCAACATCTGCCTGTGCCAGCGCCGGCGCATCATTGATGCCGTCGCCGACCATAGCCACCCGTTTGCCTTCGCTCTGCAGCCGTTTGACCATCTCGGCTTTCTGGCTGGGCAGCACATCTGCCAGCACGCGATCAATGCCGACTTCGCGGGCGATCGCCTGAGCAGTGCGTTCGTTATCCCCCGTGATCATCACGACTTCCAGCCCCTGCGCCCTGAGCGCGGCGACGGCCTCGCGCGAGCCTTCTTTCACCGTATCCGCGATCCCCAGCAGACCGGCTGGCACACCGTCGATCACCGTCAGCACAACCGTGCGTGCCTGTGACTGAAGGCTCTCGACCTGGGCAGTCTGCCCGTTGAGATCGTGCCCCTGCTCACGGATGAAGCGCGGGCTGCCCACCAGCACCGTCTTGCCGTCAACCACCGCCCGCACGCCGCGACCTGACTCAGCTTCGAACGACTGCGGCTGAGTTAAAGAAAGCCCGCGCTCCTGCGCTGCCCGAACCACCGCCTGTCCCAGGGGGTGCTCACTGCCTCGCTCGGCGATGGCTGTGAGGCGCAGCACTTCTGTTTCGTCTCTGCCATTGAGCGCGATCACATCCGTCAGGCTGGGTTCGCCGCGTGTGATCGTCCCCGTTTTATCGATCGCGATGATCTCAACTCGTTTGGCCCCTTCCAGCGCTTCACTGTTCTTGAACAGCACGCCCATCTCAGCGCCGCGCCCTGTGCCGACCATGATCGCCGTCGGCGTTGCCAGACCGAGCGCGCAGGGGCAGGCGATCACCAGCACGGCGACCGCGTTGACCATGGCAGGGGTGAACCCGATCTGCCCGATCAGCAGCCAGCCGAGAAATGTCAGCGCCGCCAGGACCAGCACAACCGGGACGAATACGCCCGAAACCTGATCCGCCACCCGCTGAATCGGCGCTTTTGAACCCTGCGCCTGCTCGACCAGACGGATGATCTGCGCCAGCGCAGTCTCTGCGCCGACGCGGCGCGCCTCGATCACCAGCCGTCCCTGTTTGTTGACCGTCGCACCGATGACCTCGCTGCCCGTTTCCTTATTGACGGGCAAACTCTCGCCTGTCAGCATTGACTCATCGACGGACGAGCGCCCTTCAACCACCACACCATC
The DNA here is from genome assembly GCA_030263515.1 of Anaerolineae bacterium CFX9. Lineage (GTDB taxonomy): Bacteria > Chloroflexota > Anaerolineae > Aggregatilineales > Phototrophicaceae > Flexifilum. Next base: position 1,302 of record SZPD01000321.1, read on the forward strand.
GACAGGCACACGTTCGCCGGGTCTCACGAGCAGCAGATCGCCGGGGACCACATCATCGATAGCGATTTCCCTCTCCTCACCATCGCGCAGCAGCGTTGCTGTCTTCGGGGCCAACCCCATCAGCTTCCTGATCGCCTCGCTTGTGCGACCCTTGGCGCGCGCTTCCAGCAGCTTGCCGAGCGTGATCAGCGTCAGGATGACTGCTGAGGTCTCAAAATACACATGCGCGCCGATTTCGGCGGTGTTGAAAATGATGCCGAGCAGCACAAAGATGCTGTACAGATATGCCGCCCACGTGCCCAGCGCGATCAGCGTGTCCATGTTGGCACTGCGGTTGCGCGCCGCTTTCCATGCGCCCACAGTGTACTGTCGCCCGACGATCAACTGAACGGGCGTCGCCAGCAGGAAGAACACGAACGGCCAGCCTGCCCACAGCAGCCAGTTGAGGGCGGGCTGAGGTCCTTCCATTGCGCCGCTCAGGATGTGCGACGCCATGCTGTCGCCCATGAAACTCGCCATATACAGGTCACGTCCCATGCTCAGGATGAACAGGGGAAGGGTGAAGGCTGCGCCGAGCAGCACCATACGCCGCTGACGATCGATTTCTGCCTGGCGTGCCGCCCGCTCAGCATCTTCGGGCGCGGCGGCATTCGTGAGATCGAGCACGCCGTAACCTGCCGCTTCGATCGCCCTGACCAGGTCACCGCGCCGTACAGCATTAGGCAGCAGCCGGATCGTCGCTTTCTCGGTCGCCAGGTTGACACTGGCTTCCAGCACGCCGGGCTGTTTTTTGATCGCCCGCTCAACATTGCGGACGCAGCTTGCGCACGTCATCCCGGTGATCGGCAATTCAAGTGTGGACACCGCCACGCCATAACCCGCCTTCTCAACCCGTTCGATCAGCTCTGGCACGGTGACCGAGGCGGAGTCATAGGAGATGCTGGCACGCTCGGTCGCCAGATTGACGCTGGCTGTTTCAACGCCATCGGTTTTCGTCAGCGCGCGTTCGACATTGCGGACGCAGCTTGCGCACGTCATCCCGGTGATGGGCAGTTCAATCTGCTGTCTGATGACTTCTGTCATGCGGAAGACTCTCGTGGATTATCACTTCACTATACGGTCATCATAACCGATCGCATCGCATACTTCATGCGCCATATGGCGGGTTGATGCACCGCCGTTCGCTTCGGAACCGGGCACATTTTCTGCGCCGGGCTTCACCAACCCGCTGCCCGATGGATCAGTGGTTGGCGTGGACGAACGGGAGCCTTCGGGTTCCCTGTTTTTTCGACCAATACTCCTCGCTCACTGACGACGGCTCCTGATGCGGCACATTGTGACGGAGGCTAACCCGGCATGAAACGCAGCCCATGATACAAGCCGCGACTGCGGTCAGGCATGTTGCGCTGTGTCGCAAATGGCAGTACGATACCGGTTTGTATCCTTTAGCAGTATCTTCACAAGGAGGCTAACAATGAAACGAAGCCCTGCTTTCACATTTTTTGTTATGGTTTTCAGTTTTTTTGCAGTCGTTGTTCCACAGTTATCTATCAGTGCGGCTGCCAATGCCAGCTTCACGGGGTTTACTCCGAACTCAGGCAGTGGTTGTGTGTTTGGGATCGGAATCTATTCAATCCAGTTGGATGCGACCATCGATGATAGCGGTGGGCAAGACTATGTTTCGGTTGTGCTTAAGGATGCCACCGGGATATATGGAGATGTAGACTTTTTTAGTGGCTCCGTTGGCTCGAATGGCCTTTCCTTCAGCGATCCCACCGGGTTCAACAGCGCACCGGCCGCACGCCCATTCACGCTGGAGCTCTATGACATTACGGACCCGGCCGGTATTATTGCGGACACACCTCAAGGACTTTCCCATACGCTGTCTGGTACACTTCTCTCAACTTATACCTTTGACCCTGTGCCTGACGTCCCTGCGTGTGCGTCGCTGCCGCTTCAACTACCTGCTGAGCCCGATGCTCCGCCTGCTGAACCCGCCGATTTCTGCCTCAACCCGCTGCCCGATGGATCAGTGGTCGGCGAAGCCCCGCTCGGCGCGCAGATCTACTGGGAACCCGTCGAGGGCAGCGCTTCGCTCGGCAACACGCTCAATCCGGGAACTTACTGGGTCGTCGGCGTGGATGAGAGCGGCGCATTCTCGAAGATCTGGCTGACGTGCAACAGTCAGTTCTGGGTTCCGTCGAACGCGCTCCAGCCGAGCTACCTCCCACCGCAGAACGGTCAGCCGCTGCCGACCCGCGTCGTCAGCTAGGGAAGATACTTCCCTGCAAAAACGGAACAAAACAACGAGGACGGCGCGATGCCGTCCTCGTGCTGTTTGACTCCGTCGGGTATTTGTAAGCAAAGATAGATCAGGTAGGCAGCACGTTCTCTTTTTCCGTATCCGCCTCCGGAATGCAGCATAGTCGCCAAAAAATATGCTTTTACATATTTTGTAAAATCAGCCTTTAATCATCTCTATTGCACTTTCATCGAAGAAAGGATCCTCATAAAAAAATGGCAGCCATGGATCACGCGAGTCATGATCCTCATTGCACTTTTTACCTCCACTGTTTTGATCACCCACAGTATTTCTGCACAGGCAGACCCCAATTCCGGCATCAACGATCCCCCCTACATCAGGCGGGCGGGCCCTCAGAACACGCCGATCCATACCCTGGCGCATAGACATTCACTCGCCAAAACACGTTTTTTGTGGCTCGGCGCGCAGAGTTCTGCGCCCCATATTATTGATTCGAGGAAAATTCAGCCGCGCTTCGGCGGAAAATTCAGCTCGTAGATGATGCGCAGCCCTTCCAGCGTCAGTTCCGGTGCGATCAGGTCGATCACATCCGTATTGGCGTTGAAAAGCGGCGCAAGACCGCCCGTCGCAATCACCTTGATCGTTTCCGGCGTGCCCAATCCCTGATGCACCATCTCGCGTTTCAGCCGCGCTACCATGCCTTCCACCAGCGACACATAGCCGAGGAAAATGCCGGACTGCATGGCATTGATCGTGTTCCTGCCGATCGGGCTGGGCGGCGGCAGCAGGTCAATCTTGTGCAGCCGGGCTGCCCGGCTGACCAGCGCATCATGAGCGACGGTGATCCCCGGCGAAATCGCGCCCCCGCAGTACGCGCCGCTGGCCGAGACGATGTCAAATGTGGTCGCCGTGCCAAAATCGATCACGATCGCGGGACCGCCATACAGCGCCGAGACCGCCGCCGCGTTCACAATGCGGTCAGCGCCTGCCTGTTCGGGCTGGTCGATCTCGATCCGAACGCCGCTGTGCGTTCGGTTGGTGATCACCAGCGGATCGATCCCCAGATAGCGCATCGTCAGTTCCGTCCACGCCTGGGTCAGCGGCGGAACCACGCTGCCGATCACGACGCCGTTAACCGCGCCGCTGGTCAGCCCGGCGCTGCCGAGAAAATTGCGCAGCAGGACGGCATATTCATCCGGCATTTTATCGGGCACGGTGCGCGCACGCCACGAGATCACCCACTGATCATTCTGGCGCAAACCGAGATGCAGATTGGTGTTGCCAATATCGATCGCCAGCAGCCCACGATAGGCCGGTTCTTTCCAGCGGGCAGGGTCAGTGATGGCGGTTGCGGTCGGTTCAGTGGGCACGGACATAACAGATCTCCCTCGATGCAAAGCCGGCTCTGGCGCGTGTTGTGCCTTCTGGCAGCTCACCCCTCACCCTGCTTGCTGCGCAAGC
>SZPD01000322.1 GCA_030263515.1 Anaerolineae bacterium CFX9
GAGGGGATGATAATCGATGACGCGCCTGTCTGAGAGAAACTGAGCGAGATATGGGCGCAGTGCCTGCGGAGTTGGTGCAGCGGGCGTACCAAGCTGGGCGACAAGCACACCCGTTTTGCCGCGGGTATAAACCATGAAATATCCTCGTTAAACCATATGCAGGCACGAGGATAAATTCTATCAAAACCTCAGTAAATATACAAAATTCTTTAATCAATGAGGCGCACAGTGCCCTTGCCAAATATAATCCACCAAACCCGCGTCAGGGTTCGCCGAACACATTCCCTTTGCCAATAATCACAGTGGAGACTACCCCTCACCACGATCCTTGCGCTTCTTGAGCAGTTGACTCGCCAGCGAACCTTCGCCGTCCGTGCGTTTTGCGGTCGTCGCCGGCTTCGGCGCGGCGGGAGTCTCCGCCGTCGGGCGCGGCGCTGGCGCATCGGCTGGCTTCGGCGCGGCGCGTTCTGCCCGCCGTGAGCGCAGCGCCCCAACGGTAGCCGATGGCGTCGCGGTCGGCTCGTCCGGCCGGACGGCCCGGATTTCCGCCGTGATGCGCTGCTCGGCGCGGGCTTTGGCGTCCATCAGCGAGGCCAGGCGCGGCTGCTGCTCGGCCCCCGCATACGCCAGCCGCCGCCCAAAGACCGCCTCTCGCAAGCGCCGGACATCCGAGGCTGTGATCAGCAGACGCCGCACGGCGATATCGAACGGCAGCAGCAGCAGCGCGATCAAAATCAGCAGCGGAGCCAGCGGATTGAGCGCGGCTTCCGCCTGAAGCGTGTGCGCAAACGCGCGCGCCGGATCTTCGGCGACGGATCCGCCGCCTGTCATCTCGGCGAGACGCGCCAGCAGCGAGTCGTCGGCATTCGTGATCGCGTATTCGGGCGAATAGCTCATCACCCAGCCCGCCGTCTGGCTGACAGTCGTCTCGTCATTTCCGCCGAAGACGCCGACGAAGTACGCTCCTTCCGTGCCGGGATTGAAGACGGCTTCATACTGCCCAGGCGCGACCTGACGCAGCGGCACGCGCGTCGCCCCCAGCCCCGGATCGACGATCGATGCTTCCAGCGCCAGCCCGTTGAGGAACTGCCCGCCCTCATCACGGGCATCGACGATCACCCGCGCCTGTTCGCCTTCCATCACGACGCGCGTCTCAATGCTGTCCGCCACACCCTCGATGATCGTCCAGCGGATCGCCTGCCCCCAGAAGCGGGCGAAATCGTCCCAGCTCACCCAGTTCTGCGCCCAGCGCGCCGTGGCATCGCTGGTGAAGGCGACCACGCGCCCCAGTCCATACTGCCACTGCGCCAGAATCGGATCGTTGTAAGGGGCGGGACCGCGCAGCACCGTCTGCGCCGTCTGCCGTTCAGTCGTGGCGACATAGCCAAGCAGCGGCGGCGCAGACGTGATCCCGTCCATAATCGGGCTGCTGCTGCTCAGGGCGGGCACAAACGCCTCTTCAAGGATATAGGCGCGCGTCGCCAGCACCGCTTCCTGCGTGAAAATGGTCGGGATCGACTCGACGACCTCAACGCGGTGATAGTTGCCGCCGCCGCGCTCTGCCATATCGCGCAGGAAGGACGGGATATTGCGCCCGATAGCGATCACGGAGGTCGTCACGCCGTATTCTTCGTACAGATTCTGTGACAGGCTGATCAGCCCGTCTTCGTTCGCGCCGCCATCCGTGAGCAGGATGATGTGCTTGCGCGGCGAGGGATCATCGCGCATCGCGCCCGCTGCCAGCCGCATCCCGGCGAGGATATCCGTGCCGCCCGCGGCGCGCAGCGTGCCGACCAGATTTTGCAGGTTGGTGCGGTTGAGGACAGGCTGGAGATTGGCGATCCAATAGCCATCAACATCGAACGAGATCACGCCGGCACGGTCAGTCGGCTGAAGGAAATTAATCGACCGGATGATCGCTTCCTTCGCCAGTTCGATATTCTCGACGCCGCTCGGTCCGCGTTCGAGCATGCTGCCGGAGCGATCGATCACATAGGCGATCGTGAGCTGCGGCAGGCGCTGCTGATCGCGGATCTGCATATCGACGGGCAGCGCGTCTTCCAGCGCCGTCTCGAAATAGCCGCCCGGCGCATACGTGTTGGGGCCGCCGATGAAGACCATGCCGCCGCCCAGTTCGCGGACATACGTCACCAGCGTATCCATCCGCCGGCTGCTGAGCGTGCTGGCAGGCACATTGGCGAGGACGATGCTGGCGTAATCCTGGAGCGCCGCCACGCCAAGCGGCAGGCTCTGCGGCCGGGTGATATCGACCGTCAGCCCCAGCGCGGTCAGGGCGTCGCTGAGATACGTCGCTTCGGCATCATCCTGCGCCACGATCAGCACACGCGGCGGACCCACCACACGGCTGAAGGCGGAAAGCTGATTGTTCTGCACGAAGCTGTCGCCGCCGGCAGGCGTGACCTGCACCCGAAAATCGCTGAAGCCGGGTTCGCCCGCCGTCAGCGTCAGGGCATAGGTATTGGATCCCTGCCGCAGCAGCAGATTCTCGCTGTGCAGCAGCGCGCCATCCGCAAAGACCGTCACCTGCGCCATCGTCTCGCTGTCTGAGTCGATCGTCAGGCTGAGATCGACTTCCTGCCCGGCGTTGACGGCGGGCGGCACGCGCACATCGGACAGGCGAACTTCCGGCGCGGGCGGCCGTCGCAGCGAAACATAGCTGATCTCGACACCAGTCGCCGAAGCGCGCCGCGCCGCCGCTTCCGCATCGCCGACTGTCTGGATGCCATCACTCAGGATGACGATCCGCTTGGCTGCGTCTGACGGGAAAAGCGCCAGCGCCAGCCCGATCGCCTCTTCAAGATCAGTGTTGCCGCTGACCGGCGTCGAACGGATCGCCGTGAACTCGCGGACGCTGCTCATCGGGCGTTCAACCAGGGCATCCGCGCCGAACGCGATGATCGCCGCCTGATCATCCGGGCGCATCGCGGCGAGCGCATCGCGGATATAGCTGATCTGTGCCGGGCGGCTGTCCACCCCCACACTGTCCGACATATCGACCAGAAAGACGACCGCCAGCCGATCAGCGCCGCGAACCACCTGCACCCCTGCCAGGGCCAAGATCAGACACGTCAGGATGATCAGACGCAGGATCAGGCTGGCGGCATCACGCTGACGGCGGTGCGGAATGCGGGGAAAGCCGATGTAGAAGGCCAGCGGCAGCGCCAGCAGCAGGATCAGCGCGAGCGGAGTCGTCACGGTCATGCTAGATCAGCCCCCGCCGCTTGAGTTCGCGATCCAGCCGGTCAAAGCCTTCATTCCGATCGCGTGTGAAGTCGATATAGGGCAGCCCAGCGATGACGATGCTCGGTTCCATCGGGCGCGCCATCAGCAGGAAAACCGGCACATTGACCTCACGCGAGTACAGATATTCCTGCACCGCCCACTGGCTTTTCTTCCAGTCCGGCGAGAGGACGCTCAGCGTCGCCGTCGCGTTTCTGATCACCTCTTCCAGCTCGATGAACAACTGCACCTGATAGTTGCGCTCGCTGTCCTGATAGTCCCAGTAGCCATAGCCGCGTTCCTGCATGAAAGCGCGAAGCTGCTGCACGAATGCGGTGTCTTCCTCAGCATAGCTGATGAACACGTAGCCCCTGCTGCGGGGCGGCACTTCCGAAGGCGCAGGCGCGCCATCCCGGATACCCGCCGGGACGCGGGCTGCAATCTCGCGGACAGTCTGTGAAATATCCTCCGGCAGCAGCGGGATGAACGCCGCGCCGTACAGCGCTTCCGGCAGATTCGCTTCCGGAACCGTGCCATAGCTGACTGCGATCACAGGGATACCCAGCTCGACCGCCTGCGCGATCTCGCGTCGCATCCCCGTCGCCTTGACGATCCGCCGCGTGACGATGGCGATCACGGCGTCGGCACGCTCGACTGCCTGCGTAACAGTGTGCTGCCAGTCAGAACCTGCCGGCACAGAGTCGGGAGCCAGCCACAGGTTCAGCCCGGCAGAGCGCAGGGCATCCAGCAGCAGATCGATCGCCTCATCAGCGCGCCGATCGTGACGCGAGTAGCTCACAAAGGCGTAGCCCACAAGCCGTCCTTTTTGAAAGACCTCTGATTGATCATACCGCACCCTTCTGCTGTGCCAGCCGGGTCAGCGGGCGGAAAAGTGTGGGCGCGCGCAACCGCCGGTGATAGGCATACCACTCGATCAGCAGCACGATCAGCGCGGCAGCCGCCAGCCAGCTCCAGAACTCGCGCTGCCCCACTTCCTCTTCCTGCATGCCCTCAATCACGGCGCTGCCAAGCTGGATCGTCACCTGCGGCTGGATGCCGCTTTCAGTCGTCAGCGGGTTGACCGCAAATGCCGCGCTTTCGATCACGTCCTCCCCGGCAAGCGCTTCGGCGCGATAGATCCCCGGCAGCATCGTCTCGGTAAAGCTGAGCGTGCGCCGGTCGATCGGCAGGCTGCGCGTCGTGCCATCCGGCAGGATGATCCGAACGGCTGTCGCTTCGGCGGGCGGCGTCACGGCGATCGTCTCGCCAACGCGCAGTCCCTCCGGAGCGCTGACGATCTGCTGCGGCGTGAACCAGTCCAGCAGCGACGCCATCAGCACCGGAAAAGCGATCTGAAGCGGCAGATCGCTCTGGCGAAGATCAAACGTCACGATCGCGATCTGGCGTCCGCCGGTCTCGCCTGCCAGCAGCAAAGGGCCGCCATCATTCTCGATCAGCGGCACTGCCCACGGCGCGCGCACTTCTCTGAAGGCGGCGACGTTCAGCCCGCTGACATCGATGAACGCCATCCGCGGATCATCGCGGCGGGCGCGCGGGTTGGCGAACAGATCAGCGCCGTCCTCCAGCGTGATCGTCCGTCCTACACTGAAAAGCGCACTGCTCTCCGGCGGATCGAAGATCAGCATATCGGCGTCCGGCAGCACGCTCGGCAGCCAGCCGTCAAACACATACAGATCGAAAGAGTCGCGCGGAAGCCCAGCCCCAGGATTCGCCTGGAAAGCGGCGGTATTCGGCAGAGCACGCAGCACCTGCTCCAGGAAAC
>SZPD01000323.1 GCA_030263515.1 Anaerolineae bacterium CFX9
GGGGAGACGATGCGGCAGATGGAACAGGATCATATCGCGCTCGAACTCAGCGAGCGCCTGCGCGAAACGCTGGCGCGGCGCATCACGGCGCAGCTTCCGCCGGATGCCATCGAACAGGCGATTGAACGCATCTATCAGCGGCAGATCGATCCGCAGAGCGCGGTCGATTCGCTGCTGAGCACCATTTCAGGACCGACTCCTGCGGACAAAGAGGGCAAGGAACGACGATGACTGCGAATAAAGTACCCGGCACGAATTACATTCCCGGCATCAAGACCACAGAACCCGCCAACCCCTTCGGGCGCGTTCTGCTGTTCGCATGCAGCGCGGCGCAGGAACTGGGCGGAGAAATTGCCCGGCATCTCGGCATTCAGCCCGGCCGCTATACCCGTGATGTCTTCCCGAACGAGAATATCTTCATCCGTCTGAACGAAAGTGTCCGCGGTCAGGATGTCTATCTGGTTCAGACGATGAGCGCCCCCGTCCATGACAACATCTTCGAAATGCTGATCATGATCGACACGCTCAAGCGCGACTCTGCCGGTCGCGTCAACCTGGTCATTCCGTATCTGCCCTACGGACGCTCTGACAAGAAGGATCAGCCGCGCGTCGGGATCGCTGCCCGTATGCTGGCAAATATCATCGAGGTCGCCGGAGCCGACCGCTATATCACGATCGATCTGCACGCCGGTCAGATTCAGGGGTTCTTCAATATCCCCGGCGACGCGCTGACCGCCTTCATCCTGCTCAGCGACTATGTGCTGGACAAGAATATCGACAACCTGGCTGTCGTCAGCACGGATCTCGGTTTTGCCAAGAAGGGGCGTAACTGGGCGGAGAAGCTCGGCACGCCGCTCGTCATCATCGAGAAGCGCCGCACCGGCAACGATGCGCGCTCGGAAGCGCTCAGCCTGATCGGGGATGTGCGGGACAAGAACGTGCTGCTGGTGGATGATGAAGTGCTCACGGGGGGATCGGTCGTCAACGCGGTCAATCTCGTCCGGCAGGAAGGCGCGCGCGATGTCTACCTGGCGTTCACGCACGCCTATCTCGCCGGGAACGCCATCGAAAAGCTCGCCTCGCTCAACCTGAAGGAAATCATCACCACCAACACACTGCCCGTTCCGCCGGAAAAGCGCCTGCCGAACATGACGGTACTCTCGGTGGCTCCCCTGCTCGGCGAGGTCATCCTGCGCGCGCATGAGGGGCGGAGCGTCGGCGAGCTGTTCAACGAGTGACACCCAGGCTCAGTATCCGTCTGTCAGGCTGCTCAGGCGCGCGATCTCATCTTCGGTCAGTCTGAGTTCTGCTGCGCCGAGAATCTCCCGAAGCTGTGCGGCAGTTCTCGCGCCGACGATCGGCGCTGTGATCGACGGGCGCGCCAACTGCCACGCGAGCGCCACCTGAGCCATCGGAACCTGATGCGCCGCCGCAATGGCGCTGACTTCGTCGAGCACGTTGTAGGCGCGATCGTCATTCGCCAGGCCGCGGATCAGCCCACTGCCCGAACGGGACGTGTCTGGCGTGCGATTTTCCCGCGTATATTTTCCGGTCAGGAAGCCGGCTGCCAGCGGGCTGTAGGGGATGACGCCGATCCCCTGATCGAGCGCGACAGCTTCCAGTTCACGCTCAAATTCAGCGCGGTGAAGCAGGCTGTAATGCGGCTGAAGACAGTTGAACCGCGCCGCGCCCAATGAGTCGCTGATCCACAGCGCTTTCATCAGCAGCCATGCCGGATAATTGCTCGCCCCGACATAGCGCACCTTGCCATCCCGCACGAGCTGATCGAATGCCAGCATCGTCTCATCCAGCGGCGTCTCGTCATCCGGGTAATGCGCCTGGTACAGATCGATATAGTCCGTCTGAAGCCGGCGCAGGCTGTCTTCACAGGCTTTGATGATATGATACCGGCTGAGACCTTCGCCATTGGCTCCCTGCCACATGCGCCCGCGCACCTTGGTAGCGATGATCAGCCGGTGGCGCTCCTGACCGCGCAGCCAGCGGCCGATGATCGTCTCGCTTTCACCGCCCGCGTTGCCTGCATGCCACGCAGAGTACACGTCTGCCGTATCGAAGAAATCGATGCCCGCCTCCAGCGCGGCATCCATGATAGCGAACGACGTGGCTTCATCGGCTGACCAGCCAAAGGTCATCGTCCCCAGGCAGAGCGCGCTCACCCTGAGTCCTGTTCTTCCCAGTTTCCGGTATTGCATCGCGTCTGGCTTCCTCTCGTCCATAATGCTGCGGGTGAGAATACCCTGAAAATCGCGGGGATTACACCCGCCCGCCAACCGCCTCTAACATTTCGCTGATACGCCTGTGATATAATGCTTTCCATTCCGGGGAGGAGATCCCCTTTCAAATCCAAGGTTGAACCGAGGCTAGCATGTTCAAAAATCTGGTCAAGTCGGTCTTCGGCAGTCCGGTCGATAAGGCGCTGGCGCGCTACCGTGAAATCGTGGACCGCATCAACGCGCTCGAACCCGCCATGAAAGCGCTCAGCGACGACCAGCTCCGCGCAAAGACAGATGAATTCAAGGCGCGCCTTGCCCAGGGTGAGCGTCTGGATAACCTGCTGCCAGAAGCGTATGCAGCGGTGCGCGAGGCATCCGTCCGCACCACCGGTATGCGCCATTTCGACGTGCAGATGATCGGCGGTATCGTGCTCCATGAGGGACGTATCGCCGAGATGAAAACGGGTGAAGGCAAGACGCTGGTGGCGACACTGCCGCTCTACCTGAATGCGCTCACCGGGCGCGGTGTTCACCTGGTCACGCCGAACGACTATCTGAGCAAGGTCGGCGTGCAGCAGATGGGCGCTATCTATCACCTGCTCGGCATGAGCGTCGGCGTGATCCAGAACAGCGCTGGCGATCCCAACACCGGGTCGTATCTGTACGATCCGGAATATCCCTCCAACGATGCCCGCTTCCAGAACCTGCGCCCCTGCACCCGCGCAGAAGCCTATGCAGCAGATATCACGTATGGGACGAATAACGAATTCGGCTTCGACTATCTGCGCGATAACATGGTGATGGACGAAAGCCAGCTTGTGCAGCGCGAGCTTCATTACGCCATCATCGACGAGGTGGACAACATCCTGATCGACGAGGCGCGCACGCCGCTGATCATCAGCGGACAGGCAGATGAGCCGAGCGATCTGTACAAGCGCTTCGCAGCGATCATCCGCCGCCTCAGCCGCAGTTCGCAGGAAAGCGTCGATGACAAAAACCCTGATGGCGATTTTGTGGTGGATGAGAAGGATCGCGTCGCCTATCTGACGGATCGCGGCGTCGAGAAGATCGAGCGCGAACTGGGGATCGAACAGCTTTACTCGCCCAAGCATGCGGACATGATCCCCTATATCGACAATTCGCTGCGCGCCCATGCCCTGTTCCACAAGGACAAGGAATATGTCGTCGAGAACGGTCAGGAGATTGTGATCGTCGATGAGTTCACGGGACGCCTGATGCACGGACGCCGCTTCAGCGAAGGTCTGCACCAGGCGATCGAAGCGAAGGAAGGCGTGCAGATCCGGCGTGAAAACGTCACGATGGCGACGATCACGTTCCAGAATTTCTTCCGCATGTACAGCAAGCTCGGCGGCATGACGGGTACTGCGATGACAGAGGCTGAGGAATTCGAGAAGATCTACAATCTCGAAGTCGTCGCCATCCCCACCAACCGCGAGATGATCCGCCTCGATTACGAAGACCTGATTTTCCCGACGATCAAAGCCAAATTTGACGCCGTGGTCGCCGAGATCAAGGAGCGGCAGGCGCAGGGGCAGCCGATTCTGGTCGGCACGGTCGCCGTCGAAACCAGCGAAATGCTCAGCAGCATGCTCAAGCGCGCCGGCATCAAACATCAGGTGCTGAACGCCAAAAATCACGAACGCGAAGCAGAGATCATCACCCAGGCAGGACGATCGGGCACGGTCACCATCGCAACCAACATGGCAGGACGCGGTGTTGACATTCTGCTGGGCGGCAACCCGGAAGGTCTGGCGCGCCAGGCGCTCCGCGATGCGGGCAAGGATGTCACCGCTGTCTCGCCGGAAGAATGGCAGGCAGCCCTGGCCAAGGCGCGCGAGGAATGCGCCAGGGACCGCGAGATCGTGCTGGCGGCGGGCGGCCTGCTCGTGATCGGTACGGAACGCCATGAAGCCCGCCGAATCGACAATCAGCTCCGCGGTCGTGCCGGTCGTCAGGGCGATCCCGGCGAGTCGCGTTTCTTCATCAGCCTGGAAGACGACCTGATGCGCCGCTTCGGTGGCGATCGCGTCAAGAGCGTGATGCAGATGGTCGGCGGCACGGATGGCGAGCCGCTGGAACACAGTTGGCTGACCAAATCGATCTCACAGGCGCAGGTGCGCGTCGAAGGCTACAACTTTGATATTCGCAAGCGCGTCCTCGAATATGACGACGTGGTCAACAAGCAGCGCGAGGTGATCTATCGCCAGCGCCGGCTGCTGCTCAAGCGGGAAGACCTGCGCGAAGACTATCTGCGCATCCTCGAAGAACAGATCAGCCAGGCGGTGGACACCTACTGCCCGGATGAAAATGATCCGGAGTCCTGGGAACTGGAAGCGCTGTATCGCGATCTGCTGCGCATCTTCCCCGTGCCTGAAGAAATCACGCCGGAAAGCATGCGCGGCAAGTCACTCGATGAGCTGGAAGAAATGCTGATCGAAGGCGCAACCACCGCCTACGACCGCAAGATCGCCGAGCTGGGCCAAGACCTTGCCCATCGCGCCGAACGCTGGTTCATGCTTCAGGCGATCGACCGCCACTGGCGGCGCAATCTGACGGATCTCGACATCCTGCGTGAGGGAATTGGCCTGATGGCGATCGCCCAGCGCGATCCACTGGTGGAATACAAGCGTCAGGCGTACTATATGTATGAGACGCTGCAGCAGGAGATCAACATCGATGCCGTGCGCGGACTGATGATGTATCAGCGTCCACAGCAGTCAGCGCCGCAGGTGATGTTCGTCCAGCG
>SZPD01000324.1 GCA_030263515.1 Anaerolineae bacterium CFX9
ATTGAGTTCGCCGGCGCGCGCGCCCATCTGCCGAACAAGCTCGGCGTAAGCTTCATTCAGACGGGAAAAGGCGTAAATCGTACCGCCCGTCAGCCCGCCGATGACTGCGCCCGCCGCCCCGATCTGCCCGGAATACCGGGAACGGCGTCGCTGGGTGGCGCGCAGCGAGGCTTCGGCGATCGCGCCGCCCGCCGGGATGCCGAGGATGATCACAAACAGCAGCGGCAGCCCGATGGCGAAAATGATCGCGCTGGCGAGACCCGTCAGCCCAAAGGTGACAGCAAAGTTGATCAGATTGTCGTAGTTGTTGGCCTTGTAGAATTTATCTTCCTGCCCGCGCACGCACTCGCGACAGCGGTAGCCGACCGGCGTCTGCACGGCGCATTCCGTACACATCAGCCGTCCGCACTTGTTGCAGCGCAAACCGGTTTCACGATCCGGATGCACCGCGCAAAAGGTTCGGTCATCCATTTCTGGCGGGATGACAGACGTTTGCTCATTCGTTGTCATTGACCTGCAATCCGTTCCTTCATTTCCATTAAAACCAAAACCGTAAACCGTGCTCCTGTTCGCTAGGACGGCTGGCGACGGCTGCCATTCGGGATGCGCGGTTCCAGGCGATCCAGCAGCGAACGATAAAAATACGTCTTTTCCCGCAGGCGAACGAACCGGCTGACGAGCTGGCTCGCCTGCACCCGCACGCGATCTTCGGCATACAAATCGCAGAGCGGCACGCCATCTGCCGAGAGCACCGTCTCCATCGCGCCTTCTGTTGCCACAACGACCTCGATCATCGCACCTTCCGGCAGCACCATCGGTCGGTCAAGGCTGAGATGCGGGGCTACGGGCACAACCAGAATATTGCGCAGTTCGGGCGGCAGAATCGGGCCGCCGGAGGCGAGCGCATACGCCGTCGAGCCTGTCGCTGTGGCGATGATCAGCGCGTCTGCATTATAAGTCGTCGTCCAGTCATGATCGATATACGACTCCAGTTGAATCATACGTGTGACGCTGCCGCGGCTGATGACCACATCGTTGAGCGCGTTGGTGAGCGCCAGCCGTTCATCACCCCGATAGGCGCTGACCTCGATCATCATGCGCTGTTCGATCCATGCTGCGGGCGAAAACAAACGCTCCAGCCCGCTGTCCAGTTCCGAGACTTCCTTGATCTCGGTCAGGAAACCCAGATGCCCCATATTGACGCCAAGCACGGGGATGCCATAAAGCGCACACACGCGCGAGGCTCTCAGCATGGCTCCATCCCCGCCGATGGCGATCACAAGATCCGTGCCGGCGATATGCGCCCGCACGTCCTCATCCGTCCACTCTGTGAGCAGCCAGGCACTCAGCCCACGCTGCGCCAGCCGCTCCATGATCTGCTCGCTCACCGGGAACGTGAGCGGGCGTGCCGGATGTGCCAGCACCCCGATGGTTTTCACGTGATCCAATGACGATGGCTCCTTCGATCCCGCGCAGGGGCAAGTGTATCGGGTGTCTCGGCGCGCTGCCAGCCACAGGGCTATTTTAGCACATGTGTACTGCAATTTACTGATCCGGGATGATTGTTATGACACGGCTTCGGGAATTAAATCTCCTTAACAACGGAGACAAAATCACTTAACTAATAATCCCGTTCGATTTAATAGTGGCGGGCTAGCCTTGTGTGTGGACACAGAAAAAGGTGTCTTTTCAGAAGATGTGGAAGATCATCACGGGAGAGTATGCAGGATGCGTAAACTGTTCTGGATTGCAGCGGTACTGGCATTGGTGGTTCCGTTTGCCGCCTTCGCCCAGGAAACAATGGAGCTGATCGAACTGCCGGAAGTTGACCCTCTCGCGGTCAGCGGCGACATCGTCAGCGCGGGCAGCTCGACCGTCTACCCGGTGACCGAGCGTATGGCTGACCTGTTCGTGCAGGAAGGTTTCCCCGGCACGATCACGGTGGACAGCGTGGGCACGGGCGCGGGCTTCGAGCGCTTCTGCGTGAATGCGGAGACCGACATCTCCAACGCCAGCCGTCCTATCCGCCCGGCAGAGCTGGACTCGTGCCGCGCCAATGGACGTGAACCGCTGGAGTTCTTCGTCGCCATCGACGCGCTTGCGGTTGTCGTCAGCCAGGAAAATGACTTCCTTGAGTCGCTCACACTCGAAGAGCTGGCGGCGGTCTTCTCTGGTGAAGCTGCCCTGTGGAGCGACATCGATCCCAGCTATCCGGCTGAGGCGATCCAGCTCTTCAGCCCCGGCACGGACAGCGGCACGTTCGATTACTTCGTTGAAGAAGTCTTCGACCAGGATGAAACCCTGATCCTGAACGCCCCCGGCATCCAGCTCAGCGAAGACGACAACGTGCTGGTGCAGGGCGTGCTCGGCAGCCCGTATGCCATCGGCTACTTCGGTTTTGCCTACTATCAGGAAAACCTGGATACGCTGCGCGCAGTCGCGATCGATGGTGTGGAGCCGAATGAGGAAACCGGCGCTTCGGGCGAGTATCCGCTCAGCCGTCCGCTGTTCATCTACACCACCGCCGAGATCATGAACGAGAAGCCGCAGGTGGCTGCCTTCGTGAACTTCTATATCGCCAACGTCGGCGAGCAGCTCGGCCCGAATGCGGATCAGATCGGTTACATCGCCGTGCCGGTGGATCGTCAGAACGTTGACCGCGCCGTGTGGCTGATGGCGATGGGCATGGAAGACATGATCCCGGAAGAAGTGCTCGAAATGATGGCGGCTGAAGCGGGCGAATAGGCTGCGCAGACCGTCACAACCGGAAATGCTGCAACAAATCAGCTCTCTGGCAGATACACGGGAGAAGGGGTTTCCCTTCTCCCATCCCGCGTTTAAGGACAGGATGCAGTTTACACCTCGAATCAGCGAGGGAGGGTGAGTGTGAAGAACGAGATACTCGAAGGAAACAGGGGCGGCCGAGAGATCGGCTTTGCGCTTCCCCCTGCCAGGCAGAACGTGAGGCAAAGTCTTCACAAACAGCCGCGCCCTCTGGAAACGATCATGCGCTATCTGCTGCTGTTTTGCGGAGCCATCTCGATCGTGACCACGATCGCGATTGTCATCGTCCTGGGCAATGAGGCGCTGCGCTTCTTCACGACGCGCGAATACGTCAACACCAATAAGCGGCTGGTCACTGAAATCTCTGCTGAAGAGACGACTCTCCCGTTGACAACCAGTGGTCAGCGCCTGCAAACAGGGAACGTGATCCGCATCGGCGAAGAAGACATGCGCATCGTGGAAGTGGTCGATGCACAGACCGTGATCGTGGAACGCGGCGTTGATGGCAGCGCGGCAGTCACCCATCCGGTGGATGGCACAGTGTTCGTCGGCAATGATGTGACGCTGATCGAATTCTTCACCAACACCGTCTGGCAGCCTCAGGCAAACGAATTCGGCATCCTGCCGCTGCTGAACGCAACCATTATGTCGAGCATGATCGGGCTGCTGGTCGCTGTCCCCCTGGGACTGGGAAGCGCCATCTATCTGAGCGAATACGCCTCTCCCCGTGTTCGCGCGACCGTCAAGCCAATCCTGGAGATCCTCGCCGGGATCCCGACCGTCGTGTTCGGCTTCTTCGCGCTCAATTTCATGACGCCGGTGCTGCGCGGACTGTTCGGCGCAGACACGGTGCAGCTCTACAACCTGGCATCGGCAGGCATCGTCATGGGCATCATGATCATCCCGATCATCAGCTCGATGAGCGAAGACGCACTCAGCGCCGTGCCGCGCAACCTGCGTGAAGCCAGCTACGGCATGGGGGCGACCAAGCTCGAAACCACCTTCAAGGTGCTCATCCCCGCCGCGCTGTCCGGCCTGATCGCCGCCTTCATCGTGGGGCTGTCTCGCGCGGTCGGCGAGACGATGATCATGGCCATCGCCGCTGGCGCGGGACCGCGCTTCTCGTTCAATCCCTTCCTCTCTGCTGAAACGATCGCCGGGCACATGGTGCGCATCAGCACCGGCGATATCAGCTACAACTCGGTGGACTATAACAGCCTGTTCGCGCTCGGTCTGACGCTGTTCGTCTTCACGATGATCCTCAACTCGATCGCGGGGGCGATCTCGCGCCGCTTCCGGGAGGCGTACCAATGAGTTCTGTCCTCAACACCATCCCTTCACGGCTGCCCGTCGAAGCCGTCTTCAAGCGCAATCTCCAGCGCCGTCATCTGCGCGGCAGCATCTGGCGGCGCTTCTTCCTGCTGGCCAACATCATCGCCCTGCTGGCGCTGATCGCGCTGTTTATGAACGTGATCGACCGCGCCTTCGGGCTGGTGGCGACGCAGTATACTGTCACACCCGAATCGATCATCGAGAAGTATGGCTTTCAGGTGGATGCGGCACTGCTCGCCGAAGTCGCTGATGATGAAGCAGGCGAAATCGAAATCAGCTCCACCGTTCTGCTGGAAGAACTGACCTCGCAGCAGCTTGCAACCATTCTGCTGAGTGAAACCGGCAACCGGATCCGCGTGATCCTGCGAGATAATCTGTCCAATATCCGCGATGCGACCTTCACCAGCCTGCCGCTTTCAGAAGCTTTCCCCGGCGCGCGCCTGCCGGAAGGGCGCGAAAGCGCCACGATCAACGATCTGACAGAGGACGAGCGGGCATTCCTGCTGACGGAGAATTTCTCTCAGTCTCGGCTGGTCGATCTGACGATCGACGAAGTGCTGCGCCCGCGTATCGTCGGCAGTTGGTCGCTGAGCGAATCGCTGTTCCAGACGGACACGGTGCTTGCGCAGGCTGCCGAGCGCTACCCTGACGCGGAAGTCACGTTCAAGAACTGGGTCAGCCTCGACTTCATCTCCAGCTCGATCAGCAGTTCGCCGACCACAGCAGGACTGCGGACGGCGATGCTGGGGACGATCTGGGTGGTGCTGATCGCGCTGGTGGTCTCACTGCCGCTTGGCGTGGGGGCGGCCATCTATCTGGAAGAGTACGCCTCAAACCGCAACTGGTTTGAACGCCTGATCCAGACCAATATCCGCAATCTGGCT
>SZPD01000325.1 GCA_030263515.1 Anaerolineae bacterium CFX9
CGGGCGTGAGTAACCAGAAGGGTTCTCACGGGGTCTGGGGCGAGCTAAATCCGCTCGCCACTCATGCGCCGTGGGGGCTGATGCAGCGGCTGTCGCCCCCGCATGAGTGCGGCGGTGCAGGAGTTCCGCCGCACTCGTGGACGCGGTTCGCCGCGCCCACCGAACGCACCCGTGACCCGGATGCGTTCCCCATCTGCATCACGTCCGTTCAGCAGCAAAACGAGGAATAGAAGCTATGAACCATCGTCAGACAGTCACCGAAATCAGCAAACGTCTGCCGCGTCTGAAACGGCGCGATGTGGCAGAGGTGCTGGAAGTTATGACAGAACTATGGCTTGAGGAACTGGCACAGCCCGGTCAGACCGTGACGGTTGCCGATCTGGGCAAACTGGCAGTCGAAGTGCAGAGCTTTCGCAGCGGCGGCGCGGTAGGACGACGAATGCTCAAGCGGGTGTATGTGCGTTTCCGTCCAACCGGGAAATTTCGCCAGCATGTGTTGAATGCCTATGTAGAGGAAGGAACAGCCGAATGAAGAAAAAACCCAATCCGTACAGCGAGAGGATGACCGTCAATCTCACCCCCGACCAGATGCGGCGGCTGGAAGAACTGCGGAATGTCCGCAGCCGTGTCGGGAATTTCGTCAGCAAGAATGACCTGCTGCGCGATGCGGTGAACCTGTATCTGGCAGCGCAGGAAGACCTGCCGGGGTCACGCCGTGCCATCGCCCAAGGCATTGAGAGCAAGGTGGATGCGCTGGATACCAAAGTCGAGGCACTGACCATCATGCTCAGTGGCTTCATCGAGCGGGTGACGCGCAAACGCGAGGGGTAGATGGATCGAAAACAGATGTGTGTCGCCAACGTGCAGTACAAGAAACCGTCCGCCGATGGCGCAAAGCAGTCGAAGAATCTCTTGCGGTATCTGACCTATCGGGAAAGCCGGGATGAAAAAGCGCGGCAGGTCGCCGGGCGCGAGCGCTGGGTGGATCACGGCATGGGCGGCTCAGTAGGTGAAATTGTGCAGCGCTGCGACGACCTGAAAAGCGAACATGTGCTGACGTTCTCACTGGTCATGAACCCGAACCCCGACCTGATAGCGATGGTCGCGCCGGAAGAACGAGAGCAGTTTGTCCGCGAACTGACCGAAAGCATGGTCAACGGCTTCTTCGACGAGCGTGGGCTGGATACCGGGGTCGAATTTTCATACGTCCTCCACCATCGTTTGACCGATGACCTGCAAGCGCCCGGACTGCACGACCCGCATACCCATATCGTGCTGCCCGGAACAGTGTATGACGAGGAACACGGGCAGCGTGTGCCGCTGTTTTTCAGCCGTAACCGCAAGGTGAATCACATTGACCTGCTGCATGATGTCACCGAGCGTTTGATGGTCGCGCAGATGGAACGTTACGTCGGTCCTGATTGGGAGCAGCGCTACGACGAACTGGCTGAAGTGCGTGAGCAGGAGCGCCAAATCGTTGAGGACGAACCGCATAGTGTGATACTCGACGACAAAGGTGAAAGCTGGAACGTATGGTGTGGCACGCGGCGAACCGACGAGCAAACAACAGCAGTAGGTCACTACCGCTACTATCCCGCACCGACGGAAGATGACCCGGATGCGTTCCGGTTGGAATTCCGTCCATTGGTATCAGGATTGCCACATGAACAGGCAGCATTTTTCGCGCAGGCACTGGCACAGGAGATGAACGGCGAGATGGACAAACTACAGGAACTCGCGGGATTGCTTAATGGGATGAGTGCTGACCAGCGCGAGGCGCTGATCGCGGAAATAGGTGGATACGAGCAACTTACGAGGGACATATCACCAGAATTTGAACTTTAGCCGAGAAAGCACACAGGGGAGAAGAGCGCCACTCGTCGGGCAACGTTTGCGCTCCAAACCCCTGTGTACCAACCTAAAAGGAATATCACGAGTATGACACAGAATGGAACTGTGAACAAGACAGATACATTAGATGTGCCAGGTGCCGGAAGGCGCGATTTCCTGAATGCGCTCTATACAGGCAGTCCCGACAACCTCTATCTCGAACTGCGCTGCATCCACCCGATCACCGGCGAGGCGCGTTCGCTGTGGGGACGCATAGGCAATAAGAGCGAACTAGCAGGGGCATTGAAACAGGCTGAGGCACTGAACCGTGAAGGCTTTGGCATGTACTTCGCCCCCTGTTTGCGGAAGGTAAAGCAGGGCAAAGCGGATGCCGCCGCGCTCGTTCCGGCATTGTGGGTTGATATTGACTGTGATGGGAATGCCCACCAGCGCGAGACGGGATTGAAGAAGATGCGAGGCTTTGAACCCACGCCGTCCTTCATCATTGACAGCGGCGGCGGCTGGCATGGCTACTGGCTGTTTGATGAGCCGTTCCAGCTTCAGAGTGAAACGGATAGGCAGAAAATCGCTGGCATTTTGCGTGGATTGTTCGCAGTATTAGGCGGCGATCCTGAATACGTGAAAACGGTGGCGGGTATCATGCGCCTGCCCGATTCGGTGAATACCAAACCCGAACGAGGCGGTGTTGTGGTCACTGTGGTCGAGAGCCACCCGGAACGGCGTTATCCGCTGGACACCTTCGCCTGGCTGGAAAGCCAACCCCACCAACCGAGCTTCGATGGATTGAAGGTGGTGACACTAAACGGGAATGGACATCACCCGCTGCCGCCGCGCACCGAAACCTATCTGGCATCTGGCGCGGCAGACGGTAGCCGCAACAATGAACTGTTCGCGGCAGCCTGCCAGCTGCGCGATGCCGGATACCGCCAATCCGACGCAGAGCGCGAACTCATTCCACGCCACCTTGCCAATGGCAGCAGTGAGCGCGAGGCGCTGGCAACGATCAGGAGTGCCTACAGCCGCCCGGCGCGTGATCCCATCCCGGAGCCACGACAAACCGCCCACCAGCAGGTGGAACAGCTCGTCAGCCGCTTTGGACAGCCAGAAGCAGAGCGTGAGCGTCCGACGATGGAGCAGATTAGTGCGGCTGTCACCGCCTGTGCTCATCTCAACGCCGTCGAGTGGGCAGCCGAGCGCCAGCGCCTCAAAGTGCTGTGCGGCGATGGGCTGAAAATCGCTGACCTTGACCGGCTGTACAGAGAGGCGAAGCGCGAATTAGACCGCGTTGCCTTCGCCGCCGCGCCCACAACAGAACGCTATCTCATTGCTGATGGGTGTATGGTGTTTGAGAAGCAGACCGAGCGCGGCACGAGCCGTCAGACTGTCGCCGGATGGATAGGGCGCGTGCTGGAACGCACTTCCCGCATGGATGACGATGGGCAGGTCGAACACCTGACGGTGCTGGAACTGACCTGCGGCGAGGAAACCCTGACGCTCCATGTACAGAGCGAACTCTTTGGCGACCCGAACGCCTTGCAGCGTTTTATCGCCGGACACGCTGGTGAAAACTTCACCGTCCGCGCCGGGATGATTCGTCACCTCGCCACCGCAATTCTGGCATTGTCAGGCACATATCCGCGTCGCAAAACCTACCGCTTTATGGGCTGGACGGAGATCGACGGCAAATGGGTGTATGTTTCACCGGAGATGAGTGTTAGTGCGAATGGGCAGTTAGGTGAACCACCCGAGGTCGAGCTTGAAACCCGCCTGCGGGACTACCGCTTATGTGGAGCGAACTGGCAGGATAGTTTAGAAGCGTTCAAGGCAGCCATCGCTGCACTGCCCAAACATCTTGCGCCCTCGTTGATTGCGTTCGCCATGCTGCCTGTCATGCAGCGTTTCTTTCCCGCCGCCGCGACCCGTCCGGCGGTGCATCTGGTCGGGACATCGGGCAGCGGTAAGTCGGAAATCGCCTCACTGTTGACCAGCTTCTACGGGCAGTTCACCCGTGATACGCCACCGGGTCAGTGGGGCGACACGATCAACACCGTCGAGGCTCTCGGTTATGCGCTGGCGGATACCCTCTACTGGGTGGATGATTACAAGACTATCTATGCTGATGAGCGTACCTTCACCCGTTTTTTGCAGTCCTACTCACGTGGAATGGGACGCGGCAGGCTCACCCGCGAAGCCAAACTGCGGCAGGAGCGTCCTTGTCGCGGACTGCTGCTGTCCACCGGGGAAACAATGCTTGAAGGCGAAGCCTCCATCCTGTCCCGTATGTTGGTGCTGGAAATTCCACCCTGGGAGAAACGCGATCCGGGTGGTACTGCGCTGGCGAAGCTGGAAGCGGTGCGCGATCATCTCCCCGGTTTCACCGCCCGATTCATCCAGTGGGTTGCGGCGAAGGCGGACGCGGGAACGCTGGCGAAGGAACTGGCAAACCGCTTCGACTTGAACGTGAAGGGCTACCGCGATAGCCTCACGAGCAAGCTGGGGCGACAGGCGAACACCGGACGTATGGTGCAGAACTGGGCGGTGCTGGTCACGACCTACCAGATGCTCCGGCGGTTTATGACCGAACAGAACTGCGATGAGGTGTTACCCTCGTGGCAGGACAATATCGTGGAAACCGTGAAAGCGGTGCAGCAGGAACGCGCCGGGCAGGTGTTCATTGACACGCTGGGGCAGCTTCTCGCCAGCAGCGAACTGATGCTGGCACGCGATATGCGTGAGCCAGAGGAACCGCGACCCGGCACGACCATCGTCGGTTATCTCGACGAGCGTTATGTCTATCTGCTGCCCGATGTTGCTCATCGCGCTGTCCTGCGGGTGCAGCCGCTCAAGTTCAACACGCCCGCGATTGGAGCGCAGTTGAAGGAAGATGGTTGGCTGATTCCCGGCACGAACAGCCTGACGGTGCAGCGCCGCATCCGGGGCATCCCCACACGACTCTGGCAGTTGAAAGCGGATTTTCTGGGCTGTGACGACTGTGACAGATGCTGTTGGCGAATCAAATCAAGCGGTAGCAAGGCGAGCGAAGGCAGAGATGCGTGTGGTCGCCCGCTTTTTGCCGCTAAGCCAGTCCAAGACC
>SZPD01000326.1 GCA_030263515.1 Anaerolineae bacterium CFX9
CCATGTCCCCTGGCTGATCTCGCCCCAGTTCTGCCAGACCGTCCCGGCGATCGAAAGCAGCGTGCCGATCTCGCCGCCGCTGATCATGGCGGACGCCATACGAATGGCGGGCGACAAACTCCCCTGGAAGGCGATCACCAGCAGACGCCCGGTGCGGTCACGGGTCTCGATCAGGTCAAGCGCTTCCGGCACGTTCAGCACCATCGGTTTTTCGAGCAGCACATCGACGCCAGCTTCCAGCAGCGCCTTCGTCTGCGCGTGATGCTGGGCGTGCGGTGTGCAAACCAGCGCCGCGTCGAACAGACCGCGATACTGATCGATCAGCGTTTCCAGATCGCTCACATACGGCGCGGGGACAGCCCCTGCCGCCTCGAATGTTTTGACTGCTTCGCTGTATGCGTCCTTCGATGGATCGCTGATGGCGACGACCTCGATCGCGTCGCGCAGCGTCAGAATCTGACGCAGGTGATAGCGCGCCATCCCCCCGGAACCCAACATTGCCACGCGCATTTTCTCTGCCATGAAATCTGCTGCTCCTACACGTACTGCCCGATAAGATCGATCAACTGACGGGCGCGATGCCGGAAGGTGTGTTCAGCCAGCACACGCTCACGCGCAGCGCGCCCTGCCGCCAGCCGTTCCTGCTCATGCGCCAGCAGATAGCGGTAGCGGTCAACCGCCTCCTCCTGAGAAGAGACGATGAAGATCTCCTTGCCCGGCTCGAACCAGGTCTCGATGCCGCTGTACGGATTGGCGACGATACAGCAGCCCATGGACGCCAGTTCAAACGGGCGCGACGAGGACGACGCAAAGACGCTGGCATGCGCCATCCGCGTGATACACAGATTGATTTTGCTGCGGCTGGCATATTCGCGCAGCTTGCTGAACGACAGGTAGGGCAGGGATCGCGCCCGTCCCAGATCGCCCAGCTTCGTCCCACGCACGGCAAAATCTGCCTCTGGCAGCGCTTTTGATGGCTGAGTGATCATGGCATCGATCCATTGGCCGCGATATTCGCGTCCATGCCCGTAGAACATCACGTCAATATCCTGTTCGTCGGCGGGGAACGGGCTGAACACATCCGGATCAGCGCCGTAAAACAGCGGATGCACCGCCGCCGCGCCGAGTGCTTTCAGCGCGTCTGCGCCGCCCGCGCTGTTGGAGATAAACGCCGTGTACTCGCTCAAATCAGCGCCCTGGTAAATGCGGAAGCCCGTCGCAAAACCCTGCATGTTCGGCAGGCTGGCGGGCACATCGCCATCATAATAGAAGATCGGCTTGTTGTGTCTGCGGATCAGCTCGCGGGGAACGCCCGTCAGATGATTGAGCGGCACGGTGAGGATGATCACGGCATCGATATCAGGTTCTCTGGTCAGGACGCGATCGAGATGACGCAGCCACTGTGGGGCGACCAGTGTATTGGCGGTGCGCCGCGTCAGCCTGTCCATCAGCGATTCCTCGCTGCTGACCGTGCCCGCCGTCACATCAGTGCGCGCCAGACCGGCACTCTGCGCCATCCGCCGAAACCGGGCGAACAGATCGCCCTGCCATTTTGCCGGGTTGCGTTCGGCGCGCCACCATAAGGTTTCGATAGCCGGCCCCTGGTAAGGCGTGCAGATCACCTCTGCGCCCACTTCATACAGCCCCTTGAGAAGCTGCCACCAGGCGGGCGTTGCGCTGAAAGGCTGAGTCAGATCGAGCGATGAGGCGACGAAAAGCAGCTTCATTCGATGTATCCCAGAGAACGCAGATGTTCCAGTACCTGCTCATCATCCTCGTTGTAAGCGCCGAGATCGGCTTCCGGGTCAGCGTCCTCTGTGCCGGTAAGCGCGCTGATCCGGCGGCGCAGATCGGCGGTGAGCGCCGGGGCGCTGGTCAGCAGATCGCGGGTTTCAAAAGGATCATCACTGATATGATAAAGCGCCTGCGGCGTGGAGTCAGCCAGGATCAGTTTGTGATCGCCGGCATACACCGCCCGCCGCACCATGCGCAGGCGCATCCGCTCGATCACGCTCGGATTGCGATGTTCCAGCACATGCATGAACGTGTTGACAGGGAACGCTTCACTGAAGGCCAGATCATCTTCCGGTGACGCGCCCGACGCCAGCGAAAGCCCGCTGATCTCTGCGCGCAGCGCATCATCGGGCGGCTGCACATTTGCCAGATCGAGCAGCGTATGAAACAGGCGGCGCGTCGAGATATTTTCGCCCACGCGCGCTGTGGAGAACTGCGGCGCGCGGATCACCAGCGGAACATGCACCAGTTCCTGATGCACGCTGAAGCCATGACCGAACAGATCATGTTCGCCGTGACCCTCCCCATGATCAGCGGCGATCACGACGACGGTATCTTCCAGCGCGCCGGTCGATCTGAGATGATCCAGCAGCCTGCCGAGCTGTTCATCCTGCCAGGCGATCTCGGCATCGTAGAAAGCATGCAGCGTGTGCTGCTGCCAGTCTTCGAACGGCGGCTCTGGCGGGCTGGCCCAGGCAGCGCCATCAGCATTGAACTGGTTCATGAACGCATACGCCTGACGGTCATTCTTCAGATCTGGGGCCAGCCGCTCCAGCACATCCTGCGGCGGATGATACGGCAGATGCGCACCCATGAGATTGACGAAGGCGAACAGCGGACGGTCATCACGCTGCTGCTGATGAAGATCCCAGTACTCGATCACGTCGCTGATGGCATTGGCGGTGTTCCCCTTGAAGTTGATATACCGCGTCCAGATCGGCGTCAGCGCGGGCTGAAGGGAAACACGAAACAACCAGTCCGACCGGGCAAACTGATTGGCGATCCGGCGCGCATACGGGCGAAACCGGCGCGAAAATTCGCGGCGCAGCCACGGTTTTCGATAGTCGAAGGGACGGCTCGGCACAGCGCTGGCGTAGTTGTGAAAGGCATCAAAGCCGCGCTGCAAGCCATTTTCCAGCACGCCGACGAGCGGGTTGTTGCAGAAGGCGATCGTATGGTATCCGCCAGCCCGCAGCAGTTCCGCCAGCACGGGCTGATCGTCGCTCAGCCGGCTGTTGGATTGGGTGACGCGATGCCTGCCGGGATAGACACCCGTGAACATCGAGGCGTGCGCCGGGATCGTCCACTGCGCCGGCGCAACGGCGCGCTCGAACAGCGTCGCCCCGGCGGCGAAAGCATCGAAATGAGGTGAAGTCGGTCGATCGTGCCCGTAGACAGACAGGCGATCACGGCGGAGCGTATCCAGAATGACGAACAGAATATGGGGGTGCTGCCGCATTACGGCATTTCCTTAATGCATGGTGGTCAACAGGTGTGATTCTATCACAGCGAACGCAGCGGGGGGCACACCAGAACGCAGCGCGGGATCAGCTTCTTGCTTGCAGCCGCGCGCTGGCTGACGCCGCCGGATTTCTCTATACTTGAGCCGCGTTCTGATCCCTGAATAGCTGCAAGAGTAACCGGAGTTCCGCGCCATGCAAAAAACCCGCGCCGCGCTGATTCAACTGGCTTTTCACGGACGCGAGCAGATCATGGCAGCTTACGATGTGCTGATCCGCGATGCTGCGCGCGATGGCGCTGATCTGATCTGCCTGCCCGAATTTTCCCTGTCGCCCTATTTCCCCGGCACGCTTGAACCCGCTGGCTTCAACTGGGCAGAGCTGATCGAAGGCGGGCTTTCGGATGCTTTTTTCAGCGAGCTGGCACGCCGCGAGCGCGTCATGCTGATCGGCAGCCTGTATGAAAAGACCGAACGCGGCGACCTGTACGACACCGCCGTGATCTACGATCGCGAAGGCAGGCGTGTCGGAACGACGCGCAAGATTCATATCCCTTATGGCGAAGGCTACAACGAGACGCATTTCTTTGCCGGAGGCTGTGAGTATCCGGTTCACGATCTCGGCACGATCCGGGTCGCCGCGCCAACCTGCTACGATCAGTGGTTCCCGGAACTGGCGCGGATTTACGGGCTGAACGGCGCAGAGTTCATCTTCTTCCCGACAGCGATCGGTTCAGAACCGACTGACCCGGCGATGGATACGTGTGAAGCGTGGCAGACGATGATGCGCGCCAGCGCGATCGGGAACGGTATTTACGTCGGCGCTGCAAACCGCGTGGGTGTGGAAAACGGCGTCACTTTCTATGGCAGCAGCTTCATCTGTGACCCGACCGGGAAAATTATCGCGCAGGCAGGACGAGACACGACGGAATACATCATCGCCGATCTCGACCCCCAGGTGATGGCGCACTGGCGTTCCCTGTTTCCCCTGCTGCATCAGCGCCGACCGGACACCTACCAGCGCCTGCTGGAGCCATACCGTGAGGAAGACACGCGCTAGCCGCCAAGCGACGACCGGTTCGCCCATTCACGTGCCAGCATGCCATACAGATAGACATCCCAGCGCCGCCCGTCACGCCAGAGATGCTCGCGCTGGACTCCTTCTCTGGTCCAGCCCAGCCGTTCGTAAAGCTGAATGCCGCGTTCGTTGTACTGAAAAACGGTGAGCTGGAGGCGGTGCAGGTTCAGTTCGGTGAAGGCGAAGCGCATGATCAGCTCCATCGCCTCGCGCCCATAGCCCAGCCCGCGATTGCGCGGCTCGCCAATGCCGATCCCCAGCCAGCCTGTGCGGTGCGACCACTGGATGCCGTCGATATCGACATAGCCGATGATTTCATCGCTGAGCGTGGTTCGGATGGCGAAAGCATAGCTGTCGCTCGGCTGCCGATCGTCGTATGACAGCCAGCGCGCCAGCCGCTGCGGCGAGCGCGGAGCCGCCGGAGAGGCATCGAACATCCGCGCAAACTCTGCATCTTCATACCAGCGCGCCGCCACTGAGGCATCTTCAGGCATGAAAGCGGTCAGGCGCACGCGCAAGCCGATGAAAAGACTCGGATTGATCATGGGATCCCCCTTACGCCGCGCGGCGGCGCACCGCTCTCCACAAGATCACGCCCA
>SZPD01000327.1 GCA_030263515.1 Anaerolineae bacterium CFX9
ATCAGATCCGCCCGCGATGCGCCAGCATTTACCAGCCAGTCCCGCAGACGGGCAGCGCCCAGCGAGGTATGACTGCCGTCGATCATCCAGAGAGATTCATTCAGCGATATCGATTCCAGGCGTCCCGGCAGCGGCAGCGGCTCACGCCCGGTGAGTTCGTCTGCGTTCACCCACCCGGACTGCGCCAGAAAGTCGGCAGCGGCAGCGGGCAGATCCTCAAACGAAGCCACCTCCAGACGGGCATCCACCCGCGCGGCTTCAGCCTGCAAAATGCGCATGACCGGCTCTGCCTGCGGCACGGTCAGCACGAAGCCGCCAGCGGGGATGATACCGGCTTTGTGCCACGCGATCCGCTCCAGCGTGCCGCCGAGCATGGCGGCATGTTCCATCTCGATCGGGGTGATCAGCGCCAGAACGTGCGGCACTGCATTGACAGCATCAAAACGGCCACCTAACCCCACTTCCATGACCGCCAGCGGCACACGCCGATCAGCGAACCACTGGCAGGCGAGCACGGTCGCCAGTTCAAAGGTGCTGTGCGCATCCGGGTTCGACAGCCGGCGGCACAGCCTCTCCACCTGCTCGATGAAAGCCTCGCGGGAGATCAGCGTATCGCCTGTACGAAAGCGCTCGCGAAAGCTGTGCAGATGCGGACTGGTGAACAACCCTGCCCCCGGCAGCCGCGCTGCAAGGCGGTGCGCCGTCGTGCCCTTGCCCACACTGCCGGCCACCGCCACACTGATGAAGCCGGCTTGCGGATCGCCTGCGCGGCGCAGCAGATCGCGCATCGGCTCAAGCGTGGCGGGCAGATCAGCAGCGCGCACCGGACGCACGATCTGATCGAGCGCCGCCAGATAGCGCTGAAGCACAGGATCGGACTCAGCCATTACAATGGTTCTTCACCCGTCTGCCACAGGCTGGGCAGATCATCGATTTGCGCCCAGCCTGACCCTCGATCGACCTGTTCTGTCGTCAGCCCGCGAAAATACTGATCAAGTACCTGGCGTTCCTGTTTGAGCGGCGGTGAGCAGTAACACTCTTCTTCCCAGATCGCCCGTCCATGTGGCGTGCGTCGCGCCCCCAGAAGACTGGCATGCATGGACGTGCCGAACGGCCGCAGCGCAGCGATCTCTCCACTGTCCAGCCGCCGCCGCAGATCTTCAAGCTGCATGGGTTCCGCCGTAACCAGGTAGTACGCCATTCGTTATTCTCCTGAATTCATCTCGCCTGCCGCAGGGCATACACTACGGCGCAATCGCCGATCTATTCTGAAGATACCCTATGCTTCGATACACGAGTCAAGCAGACGATGAAAATCCGAACATCATCTATACACAGGATCGACCGGAACGCCTGTCGCGTTTTCCTTGCAAACGGCTTCGGCTATGGTATGATCGAATAGAAATCCCATCGTCAATGACTGAGGAAAGGCAACTTGGACGAGGCTGGTTTATCCTCGATCATCACCATCCTGGCGCTGATCGCACTGCATGCCGGGATGGAGTATGCGTATGCTGTTCTGACCAATGTACGCCGCACCCCCCTCCGTGAACGCTCAGAGATGGGCGATCCGCAAGCGCAGCGAATCCTGAACATCACCGAAGACAGCGGGCGGCTTGCGCTGACCAAGCATCTGGTGCTGATGTGCGTCCGCTTCGCCATCGCGGTTGTGATGTTCACGCAGCTCGTGCTGCCGATGATCATCGCGCTCGACAATCTCGACGCGCAGGCTGATCAGACGATCTCGACGCTGCTCGTCGTGTTCGGCGGCGGCCTGCTCACGTATATCCTGGGCGACCTCATCCCATCGGCGCTCGGCGTGAGCTATGCCGATCAATCGGCGCGGATCATCGCCCTGCCGATCGCCCTGCTGATGATGCTGCTGCGCCCGGTCGTCCTGCTGATGACTTCGATCGATGCCGTGGTGTCGCGCCTCACCCGCGGAGAAAATTATTCCAAGGCGGTCACCGAGGAAGAGATCAAGAGTCTGGTCGATTTTGCCCAGGGCGGCGGCACGATCGAAGACGAAGAAAAAGAGATGATCTACTCAGTCCTCGACTTTGGCGAAACGCTGGCGCGCGAAATCATGGTTCCGCGCCCGGATGTCGTCTCGCTGGAGATCGACTCGTCGATGCACGATGCCCTGAATGCCTTCATCACCAGCGGTCATTCCCGGATTCCGGTCTATGAGGAATCGATCGATGACATCAAGGGCTTCCTGTACGCCAAGGATCTGCTGCCGATCCTGCACAGCGGCGCGATCGGGCAGGCGTCGATTCGCGGTCTGCTGCGCCCTGCCTATTTTGTGCCGGAAACCAAGCGCGCAGACATGCTCTTCCGTGACATGCAGGAAAAGAAGGTTCACGCCGCGATCGTGGTTGATGAGTATGGCGGCACGGCGGGACTGGTTTCGATTGAAGACCTGATCGAGGAAATCGTCGGCGATATCCGCGACGAATACGATATCAATGAGGAAAATGAGTATCTTCAGATCGGCGAGCGGGAATATATCGTCGATGGGGCTATGAATCTCGATGATCTGAACGAACTGCTGGATATCGACCTACCCACCGACGAAAACGACTCGGTGGGTGGCTATATCTACAGCACGCTCGGTCATGTGCCGGAAGTCGGTGAAATCGTCGAGGTTGCCGATGAGATGGTGCGCATGCGCGTGGAAGCCGTCGAAAACCGCCGTATTCGCAAGATACATGTCGTCCGGCTGGAAAAGCCGAGCGAGGAAGATGAACGCGAAGCCGAGGCGGAAGACAGCGAGCGCGAAAAACGCGGCAAGACCGCGACAAGCGAAGTGGAGCCGATCATTCAGCCCCGCTCGGCGCAGCGCTGAAAACCGCCTGTCCTTCATTGACATCAGGGTATCTGTCGATTAGACTCAGCATCGTCTGATCACAGACAGGATTGAGGTTGTTGGCAGTCCGCTCGAACCGGGCCCTGCGCGGCAGGCGCTTCTGAACCGTGTCAGGACCGGAAGGTAGCAGCACTAAGGACAGTTTCCTGGGTGCCGCAGGAACACCCGGTTTGAGCAGAGTGCCAGCAACCTTTTCCTTTTGACGGTGACCTCATCAACCTGCATGGACGCTGACCAGAAACAGCACGACACCCAGCCGATAACCCCTGCTCCGCCCCACGGTGATACCCAACCGATCGCTTTTATACGGAACCCATCGCCCTTCCGCCGCCCGCGCCTGCTGCTCTGGCTGCTGCTGGCGGCGGGCGCTGCAGCGGCGCTGATCATCAGCGTCAGCAGCGGAGTGCTGCTGCTGGCAGAGGCGACACGCCCCATTTCAGTCACGCTGATCGTGGACGGGCGCGCCCAGGAACTGAACACCCGCATGGAGACCGTGGCAGATCTGCTCACGGAAGCTGCGCTGATCACGGGCGAAGGCGACCGAGTCACGCCCGGACTGGAAACGGCGCTGCGCCCGGACATGATCATCCGCGTCGAACGGGCGCACGCAGTCACCATCTCACTGAACGGCTCGCCGCGCACGGTCTACACCACACACACCAACCCGGCGGCGATCCTGCGCGAAGCGGGCATCGTCATCGGCGACGCAGACCGGGTGATGCTCGATGGTATCTCGATCCATAACGGGCAGCTCGCTGGCTGGAACGTCCCGGTCTCGCGAATCACGGTGAGACAGCCGATGCGGCTGACGCTGATCGACGGCGGTCGCTCGCAGACGATCGAGGCAGTCGGGGAAACCGTCGGCGATGCGCTGTTCGAGTCGGAGATAGAGCTTTTCCTGGCAGACTCCGTCACGCCGCCTCTGAATACACCGCTGGAAGACGGCATGACCGTAACGATCGAACGCGCCTTTCCGATCACGATTCAGGCGGATGGGGCGCGCATTCCGCTGCGGCTGCGGGGCGCAACCGTCGGCGATGCGCTGATCGAAGGCGGCATCGCGCTGGTAGGACAGGATTACACAGTTCCGAGCGAGAATGCCCCGCTGATTCCGAATATGACGATCCGCGTTTACCGTGTGACTCATGGCTATGAGACCGAAGATGCAGCCATCCCCTATGAGCGCGTCGTTCAGCCGGACCCGGAACTGGAGATCGATAACCAGCGGGTGATCCAGGCTGGACGGGAAGGCGTTCAGCGGACGACCTGGCGCATCGTCTATGAGAATGGGGTGGAGATCGACCGCCAGCTACAGTCAGTGACGACGGCGCTGGAGCCGCAGAATGAGATCGTCGTCTACGGGACGAACGTGATCATCCGGACGATCGATACGCCGGAAGGTCCGCTTGAATACTGGCGGGTGTTCCGCGTGTACGCGACCAGCTATCACCCGGCGGCGCTGGGCGGCGATGATGTCACCGCGACGGGCGCACGGCTTCAGCGCGGCATCGTCGGCGCAGATCCGCGCCTGCTGCCCTACGGAACGCGCATTTACGTTCAGGGGTACGGCACGGGCGTGATCGCCGATACCGGACTGCCGCGCCGCTCCACACGCTGGATCGATCTGGGTTACAGTGATGAGGACTGGATCAACTGGTATCGCTGGGTGGATGTTTACCTGCTCACCCCCGTGCCGGAGCAGATCGACTACTTCCCGCCGCCATGATCACCAGATTTTTTTAAAAAAATGCCCTGCATGAGCGCTCATGCGGGGCATTTTGATTTCATGCGGATAGCGGCGCAGATTTTTACGCCTCGTCGTGATCGATATCGCCGATCACCCCCTTGAGCTTGCGGCGCAGTTCCTTGATGATGGCATGCGTCATATCATACTGATCGAGATCCGCCTGCACCATGGCGCATGAATGAAGCACGGTGCTATGCTTCCGCCCGCCAAACGCCTCGCCGATCTGTGGCAGCGACGCGCTGGTCAGCTCACGCGCCAGATACATCGCGATCTGCCGCGCCTCGTTGATGCGTGTGTTGCGGCGCGG
>SZPD01000328.1 GCA_030263515.1 Anaerolineae bacterium CFX9
TGCGGCGTTTCCTTGGAGACAGGCAGCCGTTCGCTGATCAGCACGCCGCCCAATATCAGCGGCAGATAAATGCGCGATATCTCGACCGTTTTCTGGCGGTGGAGCGCGTCGATGATTTCCTGGGCATAGAGTTCCATTTCGCTGCGCGTGCCGAGGTCCTCACCCGTGGCATTTTCCACCAGATCGAACCCGTGCATGATCGCATCGCGCAGCACCTCGTCGTACAGCGCCCGATCGATATAGCCAACCGGGTGAGCCGCTACGTTCGGATCCTCATCCACGGCGCGCAGCATCGCGGCAAACCAGTTCGGCAGCGCCGGCGATGCTTCCAGTGACAGCGGGCTGCGCTCCAGCAGCGGCTTGATGGCATATTCTCCGGCCGCGATATAGCCGTGCGCCGTCTCGTTGGGGGTGGCATATTCCAGGATGATCGTCATCAGTTTGGTGATGAGCACCAGCTCTGCGCCCTGCAAATCGAAGCCGGCCGCCTGCCAGCGGTGAGTCGTCTGCTGGAGCAGCGGCTTGTAGAGTTCATTGCGCTTGAGGTGGGGCAGGACCTGCGTGATGAACACATCGCCGTAGCGATGAAGCATCGGGCGGACATCGCGGTAATCCCCCAGCCGGCACAGGCTGACCCAGCCCGGCTTGAAATCGACAAGCTGACCGACGCGCCCCGGCATGACGGGCAGCGGAACTTCCAGCACATTACGCCCCAGCAGCTTTTTGGTAGAGAAGATCAGATCCTTCAGCTCGTCGTAGAGCAGGCGTTTGTCTTCGTAGAGCAGGTCGGGGTCGAAAGCGCCGCCGCCATCCGCGCTGCGAATACGGGACGGTTTCGCCAGCGGTTTTACCTCCAGCTCGACCTCGATCCGGTACAGATCGCTGGGCGCGGCGTCCGCCAGGGTCATGGCAGGCAGCGCCACATAGCCGACCTCTGCCGGTTTCAGCCCGACCAGCAGCCGCTTCGATTTGGTGACGAAGCGCTCTCGCTGTTTTTTAACATCCTGTTCAGGCAGTTTGAGCGTGGCGATCACATCGACATCGACATCGCTGGCATTTTGCAGCAGCACGATGACCTCGAAGGCACGCCCTGCCCAGATCACGCGCGGACGCAGCGCCACCGCCGCCTGGATCACACCGATATTGACCCGCGCGCCGCCTGTAATTGCGCCCAAAACGTCTGGATAATTAACCGAGTCGCCCATGCTCGTCTGCTTGCTGCGTGAAGAAAAATAAATTCTTAACTATCATTTATTGTAACCAGAATTGGTACGGCGTGCCCTCAATTGTTGTATGAGAAGGGTTAGAGTTGAGCAAGGACAGCGCGTGCTTACGGGGAAGGCCGCCAGATAAGGGAAATCTCGACCGCGCGATCATACGTGACTCGGTAGGGAGGCGCGCTGCCATCCCGATTGATGATGTAGATGTCACTGCCGCCGTGCATCGTCGAGATGTATGCCAGATGTCTGCCATCCGGCGACCAGGTAGGGAATTCTGACCCGGCGCGCCCGACGTGAGTCAGAAAACGCGGGTTTCGCCGGTTCGGATCGGCGAGATAGAGGTTCCAGCGGCGGTCTTCAAAGCGCAGCACCGCGATCTCGCTGCCATCAGGTGAAAGGGCGGGCTGGATCACAGACGAATCTTCCAGACCCATTTCGATCAGCAGGCTGCCCACTGTCAGGACATCGCTTCCCAGATTGCGCAGTTCAGTGCCGTCGGCGTTGGCGGTCCACAGTGTGGGTGTGAAGTAGCCGAGCGCCTGCGCAGTCGAGTTGAAGGCCGTCGGCTGTTCATAGAACACCAGACGGGAACCGTCGCTTGACCAGCGCAGATTGGTGTAGATGCCTGCGCGCGGGGTGATGCGCTGAACAGAGCCGCCCAGCCCGTGCATCAGGTAGATGTTGATGCCGCGATCGCGGTTGCTCATGAAGGCCAGCCGTTCGCCGTCCGGCGACCATGCAATGCTCGCATCATAGGCAGGATGCGCCGTCAGATTGAGGATCAGCCCACGATCGAGATCTGCCAGATAGATATCCGGGTTGATATCCTTGTAAGACATGAATGTGAGCTGGCGGCGCGGCATCGCCTGCCCGACGGCAAGAGTCGCGGTCAGCAGAACGACGAACAGCCCGATGACGAAGCTCATGCGCAGGATCAGCCCTGACAGCATCAGACCGACCTCCACAACCGTATTGCATGTGTCTATAGTACCTGCAAATTCGCTGTACGGTTGAAAGCGGGTCCTGATGTCAATGAGACTGGTTTTTGCAGCTTACGAGTTGATGATCTCCAGCACGGTATCGTGCAGCAGCCCGTTGGTGAGCACGAGTTCTTCGCCGGTGTAGAGGCGTTTTGTGCCGCCGCTGTAATCTGTCGCCTTGCCGCCTGCTTCCCGCACGCACACGATTCCCGCCAGGCAGTCCCATGCATTGATACCTTTTTCCCAGTATCCATCCAGACGCCCGCCGGCGACGAATGCCGAATCCAGCGCGGCCGAACCGAAGCGGCGCATATCACGGCAGCGCATCAGCATGGCAGTCCACTGCCGCAGATTGTTATCGTCGGTGTCGTGCCGTCGATAGCTGAAGCCGGTTGAGAGTACGGCGCGCTCGATGACCGGGGTGTCCTTGACATATATCGGTTTGCCGTTGAGTGTCGCGCCGCAGCCCTCAGCCGCGCTGAACATCTCATCGTAATAGGGGTTATAGACCACGCCAACCACGGGTGTCATGTCCCGGCGCGCCAGCGCGATGCTGATGCTGAAGAACGGCAGGTTTGAGGCATAGTTGGTCGTGCCATCGATCGGATCGACGTACCAGGCGTATTCGGCAGCTTCCACGCCGGCATCGCGCCCGCTTTCCTCACTGACGATCGGATAGGGTGACGCCGCCCTCAGCGCAGCGAGGATGACAGCTTCCGACGCTTTATC
This sequence comes from Anaerolineae bacterium CFX9, assembly GCA_030263515.1. Lineage (GTDB taxonomy): Bacteria > Chloroflexota > Anaerolineae > Aggregatilineales > Phototrophicaceae > Flexifilum. The sequence goes on from SZPD01000328.1 coordinate 2,930, forward strand.
CCCTTCCGTGACGACATCGAAGATATTGACTTTGGTGGTTTCGTGGTGAGGTTTACCGAAATGTTCCAGCGTGGCAATGCCTGCCTGGCGGGCGATCGCTTCCGCATTGGCGCGTACAGCTTGCAGGTCGAGGGTCAAGATGTTGTGGCTCCTGAGGCAGGGCTGAGACAAGAACAACGCCCCGGTTTCGGGGCGTGCAGACCGCGTTATGGGGTCTGAACTGTGCAGGCGGATTGTAGTCCGAATAGGTTCGGACTACAAGATATAGGCGGCTCAGCTTCCAGATGTGCAGCGGCTCTGCGTCACGCACCTAAACGGTCGTGACCATTGCCGCCTGTTTCCCCTTGCTTCCCTCAGTAATCTCGAATTCGACGACGTCGCCCTGTTCCAGTTTGCGGTAGCCGGTCGTCTGAATTGCAGTGTAGTGGACGAACACATCGGGACCTTCATCGGGCGTGATGAACCCGTAGCCCTTCTCAGCGCTGAACCACTTCACCGTGCCGCGAATTCGTTGTGCCATTGCTGCCTTCCATTTTGCTGTATTGCGATTTGGACTGTGTGAGCGCCCCCCCACGCGCCAGAAACAGCCCGCCCGCCTGCATCACTGGACGGCACTGGCTTGTGTTTGGCTTGCAAACAAGATAGTACAATTTTTGTTGCATTGTCAAGCAAAAAACGCAATTTACGCTAACACATGGTTAGTGCCTGACCAAACGTTTGCTTAGTGATCAGCGGATAAACAGCGCGACCGAGTCGAGAAAATGAGTCTGTGGAGACAGATCGACGGCGTGCGCCGCCCGCAGGCGGAAACCCACTTTTTCCAGACGGCGCGCATCCTTTGCAAGCGCCTGGGGATCATCGCTGACCACGACCAGCCGTTCGACGTTCAGCCCCGCGAGCGCGTTCACGACCGGGTCACCCATCCCCGGCGATGGCGCATCGGCGATCGCGCATGTATAACGTTCGCCATCTTCGATCAGCGCCGCCAGCACATCGGCACAGCCGCCCTCGATCACGTCGATATGATCAAATGCGCTCAGATTGAGATCGGCATCTGTCACGGCGGGCGGAAAGCTTTCGATCAGCGTCACACGGGCGACCCGCGGCGCAGCAAAGGCGCTGAACACGCCGACGCCGGCATACAGATCGAGCAGCGTGTCGGACGGCGCAGGATTGAGCAGCTCCAGCACGGCATCGACCAATGCCGGGATCATCGACACGTTGGGGCGGAAGAAGCTGCCCGCCGTTACGCGGAAGGTGCGGCCGCCGATCGTGCAGCGCAGATGTGAATCGCCGATCAGGTTCATCGGCTCGTTATCGCTCAGGATGACGTTAACACTTGCATTGAGGTCAGTTTCCAGTTCTGGCGCGCTGTCGGTTTTGAGGCTGAGCGTGATCATCTGTGAACCCTGATCGCCGGTTGCCAGCCGAATGCGGCTGATCAGCGCCGGATCGAGGTCGAGATCGAGCGCTTCATACAGATCGACGATCGACGGATGCCAGAGCGCGCAGTCACTGATCTGTACCACTTGACGCGGCTCGCGGCTGGTCAGGCACAGCCTGCCGTGTGCATCCAGCGTGAACAGCACGTTCTGGAGATAGCCCCACTCGCTGATTGCGCTGACGGTCGGCAGCACCTCAGGCTCGCGCACGCCAGCGCGTTCGAGCGTCTCGGCGAGCATATCCTGCTTGAGGAGGGTCTGTGCGCGGTAGGCGATATGCTGCCACGAGCAGCGAATGCAGCCCGCTTTTCCGAAGGCGGCGCACGCCGGGTAAACGCGGTCGGCGGAAGCATCCTCCAGCCGGATCCCTTCCGCTGTGATCAGCGTGTCATCTTGGCGCACGGTGCGCGCAAGCACACGTTCGCCGGGGATGGTGAACGGGACGCTGACCGTTTTGCGCCCGCGTTTGCCAAGCCCGACGCCGCCGTAGCCGATCGACTCGATATCGACGAGGAAGGTCTGCTCGCG
>SZPD01000329.1 GCA_030263515.1 Anaerolineae bacterium CFX9
CAATCTGAAGCGCATTCTGCTCTGGGATGGCTTTGATGGCCACCCGATGCGCAAGGACTGGAAGGAAGCGTACTATGAGGAGGAGCACAAGCCTTTCGAGAGCCGCTGGCCGAAGGGATACGTCCGCCGTTCTGAAGAACTGAACGTCTTCGGCAAGAATGTCAAGTATCCTGCCGATCTCGATCTGGGGCGGCTTGCTGATACTTCTGAGGAATCTCTCTACAGCGGCATGGGGCTTGGGATCGATGTGCAGAACCTCGACAGTGAGGATAAGCTGCAAACCGAACGCCTGGTTGTCAATCTCGGTCCTCATCATCCCAGCACACACGGCGTATTCCGCATGGTGGTGACGCTCAATGGCGAAACCATCGAGTCGCTTGAGCCGGTCATGGGTTACCTGCATCGTAATCATGAGAAGATCGGTGAGCGCAACGCCTGGAATCACAATATGCCGTTCACCGACCGGCTCGACTATATCTCCAGCATGAGTAACAACCTCGGCTATGCGCTGGCAGTCGAGAAGCTGCTGGCGCTGGGCGCGCGTTATCAGGCCCCCACCTATCGCGCAGAAGTCATCCGTGTGCTGATGGTAGAGCTGACCCGTATCGTCAATCACTACTGGGCGATCGGTTTTCTGCTCAATGACCTCGGCGCTTTCTTTACCCCAGCCCTGTACGCCATTGCCGAGCGTGAGCGTATCCTCGACTTCTTCGAGGCGACCGCTGGCAGTCGGATGATGTGCAATTACATGCGGTTCCAGGGGGTGTTCAAAGACCTGCCGGAGCGCATTCGCGGCGAAGCAGTCAAGCTCAATGACATGGTGCGCGATTACAACACGATGGAGTACCTGTCTGAGCTGATCAATGAGCGTATTCCGCGCTCCATCGATGAGCTGGATCACTTCCTGACGGAAAGTGAAATCATCCGCACGCGCACGATCGGCGTTGGCTATCTGCCGCCTGAAATGGCAGTCGCCTACAGCACTGCGGGACCGCTTCTGCGCGCCAGCGGTATTCCTTACGATGTGCGCCGCGCCGAACCCTACAGCATCTATCCGGAGCTGGATTTCGATGTGGCGGTCCGCTACAACGGTGACATCTATGATCGCTATCTGATTCGCCTGGACGAAATGCGGGAAAGCGTGCGCATCCTCAAGCAGATTCTGCCGCGTCTTGAGCGCACACAGGGCGAAGCTGTGTTCGCCGGAAACAAGGCGATCTATATGCCGCGCGTTCCGGTTGGCGAGGCATATGGACGGGTGGAAAACCCGAAAGGTGAACTTGGCTATTATGTGGTTTCTGAGGGTGACCCCAAGGGACCGCAGAATCCCTGGCGCTATCATGTACGTGCCCCAAGCTTCATCAATCTGACCCCGCTCGGAGCCATGTGCAAAGGGCAGAAGGTGGCGGACGTGGTCGCTATTCTCGGCAGCATTGATATCGTGCTGGGTGAAACCGATCGTTAAGCAGTAAGGGCGATGAAAAACCGGGTGGACTCAGATGTTCCGCCCGATGCTTGAAGGAGCAGCTATGTACGGACTCGGTATTCTGAAGGGCTTGGGCGTTACCATCAGGCACTTCATCGACACGTATGTGGATGAGGTCAAATATGCCGGGCGCAAATATCTGCGTCAGGAAAACTTTGCTGAACGGCAGGGGCTGCGCGGCATGGGGGCATTCACGGTGCAGTATCCGGAAGAAAAACTGGCTGTGCCAGAGCGCTTCCGTTTTGTGCCGTTTCTGGTGGTCGAGGATCCTGACCATCCTGAGCGCCCCGGTCATGACTGGTGTACAAGCTGTGGTATCTGCGCCAAAGTGTGCCCGCCCCAGTGTATCTGGATCGTTCGCAGCGAAGACCCGGTCACCAAGCGCCCCGTCCCGGAGCCGCAGGCATTCTTCATTGACATCGATATCTGCATGAACTGCGGCTTCTGTGCCGAGTTCTGCCCGTTCGATGCCATCAAGATGGATCATGACTACGAACTGGCGAGCTACGATCGCACAGGGCATCATATCCACGACAAGGAACGCCTGTCGAAGCCGTTCAGCTACTGGCTGAGCATCGCCCCGACAACCGCGTGGGAAGAAGCCGAGGAGCGCGGCGGCTGGCAGCATACCGATGTCATCAAGGAAAAGAAGAAGCAGGGTGTGACGGTTGCGCCCGTTTCTGTCGGCTATGAAGCGGCTGTTGGCAAGGTGAAAGGCGCTGCTGGCGCGGCTGCCACCGCTGTTGCCGAAGCGCCGGTTGTCGATCAGGTTGATGAAGAAGCGCTGGCTGCTGAACGACTGGCGCGTCGCCTGGAAGCGCTGGCGCGCAAGCGCGCCAAGGATGCTGCACGCGGCGTATAAAACGGATCTGCTGCAAGTGTGTTTTCCTGTGGGGATGCGTCTGCCTGACCATCCCCGCTTTTTTTCGGAATGCCCATTGTCACCCTGATCTGCGACGATTCTCACCTCATGGATATACAGCCGGGCGTCGTCTGGGTGAGTAACTGGAATTTTTCTGATGAACATCGTTATAATTGATGCGATCTGCTCGACCACTACGTGAGGAGTAATCATGGCTGATCTCAATAGCCAGGTCATGGCGGCGCTCAGCACCGTCATTGAGCCGGAACTTCACCGCGATATCGTCTCCCTGAATATGGTGCGTGATCTGAGCATCGAAGGGGATGTCGCAAAATTTACGCTTGTGCTGACGACACCTGCCTGTCCCCTGCGCGATGTCTTTGTCACGCGCTGCAATGAGGCTGTGGTGGGAAAGGTTCCGGGCATCAGCCGGCTTGACATCCGCTGGGATGCTCAGGTTCCGACGGACCGGCGCATGTCCGGGATGCTGGATGTGCCGATGCGCAGCATTATCGCGGTTGCCAGCGGCAAGGGTGGTGTAGGGAAGAGTACGGTTGCCACCAATCTGGCGGTCGCCCTGGCGGATGCCGGAGCGCGCGTGGGTTTGATCGATGCCGATATCCTCAACCCCAATCTGCCGATGATGGTGGGGGTTGGATCAGGGCGTCCTCGCGTCGATGGCGAGAAGATGATCCCGATCGAGGCCTACGGCGTCAAGGTCATCAGCACCGGCTTCCTGATCGATCCTTCCAAACCCATGATCATGCGCGGGCCGATGCTGCATGGCGCTATTCGTCAGTTTTTCACCGATGTCGTGTGGGGAAATCTGGATTATATGATCGTCGATCTGCCGCCCGGCACAGGCGACGCGCCGCTGTCACTGGCGCAGTCCTTTCCACTGACCGGCGCAGTGATCGTGACGCAGCCGCAGGATGTCGCTGTGTCAGACGCGCTGCGCAGCATCGCGATGTTCGAGACGCTGAACGTGCCGATCATCGGTGTGGTTGAGAACATGGCTGGGGAATTCTTCGGGACGGGCGGCGGAGAGGCGCTCGCCACGCAGCGCAATGTACCTTTCCTGGGGCGCGTTCCGCTTGAGGCAGAAGTGCGCAAGGGGGGGGATTATGGACGCCCGGTAGCTGTCACACAGCCAAACTCGCCCGCAGGCAGGGCATTCCACAGCATTGCACAGGCGACAGCCGCACGGGTGAGCGTGCTGGTGCTCAAAGCCGCCGATGTGATCCCGCTGAACGTGATCGGCTGATTTCCGATCAGCGCTGTCACTGCGTGAAGAGCGCCGGAATCTCCAGCGCTCTTTTCAGTCCTCCATGCCGATCACCTGGATGCGATCGCTGCTGCCCACTGGGTTGTATCTGCCGATCAGCGCCCAGAAGAAGAAGTTGATCAGAAATGCCGTCACCAGCGCAAACAGAGCTTCAGAATGCACATCGCGGAACCAGACATACCGTCGAATCAACTCCCCCGCCAGCAGCATTGCGAGCAGAACCAGTAGCCGCCGCCGCGGTTCGGCTCGCTGAACGAGAAACATCATGAAACCCAGACCCAGCGTGAGAAGAATGGCAATTCCCCAATCCATCACCGCGCCTCGCAATATCAACTTTCCGAATGCGCCTATTGTAACGCCCGCGCCTTAGCCTCACATAAAACAGGACTGCCCCATGCTATAATTTTGTGTATTCCAATGGAAGGGTTCAGTATGGTCGGTATAAATATTTCGAAGGTCGATTCGGTCACGATGGTCGAGATCAGCGGCCGGGTAGATAGTACGAATGCCAATGAATTGGGGGATGCGCTTGGTCAGCAGCTTGAACTGGGTGCGGCCCATCTCGTACTTGACCTTTCAGCCGTCGATTACATGAGCAGCGCAGGTTTGCGAGAGCTGGTGACCGCATTCAAGAAGGCCAGGAAGATTTCAGGGGATGTTCGCCTGGTTCAGCCTTCCCCCCGTGTGCTGGAAATTCTTGAAATGTCCGGGCTGGATACCGTTTTTGAGATCTTTCCCGACCGCTCAGGGGCAGTCAGTAGTTTCTGAAGCGGACGGCTTATGAGCGAATTCCGCCGCTACCTCCGGATCTCTGCGCACTTGCAGGAGATTGCGGCTGCCTGTGATTTTGTGGTTGATGCTGCTCGCAGCGCTGGTTTTGACGACACCGCGCTGCATCACTGCCGGCTGGCCGTTGATGAGGCATGCACCAACATCATCGAACATGGCTACGCTGGATCGGCGGACGACAGCGCGCCGATCGAGATCACGGTTCGCTTTACAGCAGGTGAGCTGGTCATCGAGATCGTCGATAGAAGTCCAGCCTTTGATCCGCTTTCACAGCCGGAACCCGATCTTCAGTCGTTTCTGGATGATATCAATCCGGGGGGGTGGGGCGTATTCTTCATCCGCAAAGTGATGGATCGCGTCGAATATCATCATGCGGATGGGCGTAATCATCTGACCATGACGAAGCGCCTCCGTAATCCGGCGAATTCCGGTTCGCCCCCACTTCGCATCGCAGAGCAG
>SZPD01000330.1 GCA_030263515.1 Anaerolineae bacterium CFX9
TATACCCTGCATCCGGCAGAGATGGCGATGATCGCCGCCACGCTCGATGAAGTTTCCGGCGGGCGCTTCAACCTGGGTCTGTCGTCCGGCGCGGCGGAGTTCCTCAAGTGGGTCGGCATCGAGCAGGACAGGCCGCTCACGGCCGTCAGCGAGACGATCGCCGTGCTGCGCCGGTTGTTCGCAGGGGAAAGAGCGCCGCTCGACGGCAAATTCATGCAGTGGACGGATGAGGCATATCTGCGCTTTGCGCCGCTGAGAAGGATCCCGATCTATCTCGGCGCGCTCTCGCCGAAGATGCTCACTGCCATCGGCGCGCTGGCGGATGGCGGGCTGCCGCTGCTGCTGCCGCCGGAACACTACGAAACGGTGCTGCCGTACATTCAGGACGGGCTGATCAGTGCCGGGCGCAGCGCCGACGCTCTCGATCTCGCCGCCTGTATCTGGGTGTCGCTGTCGCAGGATCGCGCCGCTGCCGAAGGTGTGCTGCGTCACAAGATCGCCTATTACGGCCACGCCATGAGTCCGCTCATCTGGGATCGGCTGGGGCTGACCCAGGACGATTTCCGCCCGATCGAGCAGGCGATCATGGTCGATCATGCTGCGGATCGCGCCGCCGCGATGGTCACGCCGCAGATGCTGCGGATCGGCGTCGTCGGCACGGGGCACGATCTGATCGACCGGCTCGAACCGCTGGTTGCGCAGGGAGTGCGTCATCTCAGCTTTGGCCCTCCGCTCGGCCCCGATCCGGTTGAAGCGATCGCCATTCTGGGGCGCGAGGTCATCCCGCATTTTCGGAGGCAGACTGGGTGATACGCCGCGTGATGCCACCAGCAGGCGAACTGTTTCCCTCTCCCGGCTTGCGGGGGAGAGGGAAGCTCACGCGGCAAGCCGAGTGAGGGAGTAAACATGTCTCGTCCGTTTGAACTGTACGATCTGCGCATCACGGTCGAACGTATCGAGGGGCGCTCAGTCTGCGGGCTGAATGTCGGCGATTACTTCGATCTGACCGAAAGCAACCGCATTCGCATCCCGCCGGGCAAACATTTCTGCATGTACGCGCTCGGTTCGGTGCTGCCGCTGCTGGCTGCCAAACAGCGCCAGCTTGCCGCCAACGACTGGATGGAAAGCGACTCGCTGATCGCCTGCCCCGATCCGGATGAGCGCCTGATCATGCGCATTGAGCGCATCGCCAGACGCACGCTCGATAGTGAGGATCTGACATGACGCGCCGCGAGATCAGCATCGCCTTTCAGACGGACAAAACGGCTGCCCGCTACATTTCGCTGGCCAGGCAGGTTGATGCGTATGCCTTTGATCGTGTGACGGTCTACTGCGACGCGCCGTTTCATCCGGCGTTTGCCGCGCTGCTGCTGATGGCTCCGCACATTCAGCGTGCCCGCGTCGGTGTGGCAGCGCTGCCGCCGTCCCGCGTTCATCCGATCGATATTGCTGCGCAGGCCGCGCTGCTCTCGGAAATCGCGGCGGGCGGGATCTATCTCGGCATCGCGCGCGGGGCATGGCTGGGCGATCACGCCATCACCGAGTCAGACCAGCCGATCCAGCAGATACGCGAAGCGGTCGAAGTCGTCCGATATCTGCTTTCCGGCAGCACGGGCGGCTATCGCGGGCAGGTCTATTCGCTGGCGGAGCATGTCCGCGCGCCGTATCCGCTGCCCTCACAGATGCCGCCGTTCCTGATCGGCTCGTGGGGCAGAAAGCTGTGCGCCGCTGCGGGGGAACTGGCGGATGAGGTCAAGATCGGCGGATCGGCGAACCCGGATGTCGTCCCTGTGATTGCGGATTACATCGCTGAAGGGGAACGGCTGGCGGGTCGCGAGATTGGGTCAGTAGGCGTGTGCGTCGGCGCGGTCACCGTCGTCGATGAGGATCGCGAGGCGGCCCGGCGGGCAGCGCGCCGCTCGGTAGCGCTCTATCTGCCAGTTGTTGCGCCGCTCGATCCGACGGTGCAGGTTGAGCCGGAACTGCTCGAACGCTTGCAGGCGCATGTCCACCGCGATGAGCTGAATGCCGCCATCGGCCTGATCAGCGATGATCTGCTCGACAGATTTGCCTTCTCTGGCGATGCGCGTGATCTCATCCGGCAGGCAGAAGCGCTGTTTGCAGCGGGGGCGTCCCGCGTCGAATTCGGCACGCCGCACGGCTTGATCAGTGAGCAGGGCATCCGCATCCTCGGCGAACAGGTTGTGCCGGCGCTAAAAGGATAAAAGGATGACGCCTCTGTTTGAACCGTTCACACTGCGCGGAGTCACGCTGCGCAACCGCATTGGCCTGTCGCCGATGTGCCAGTACAGCGCGGTGGATGGTTTTGCCAATGACTGGCATCTCGCTCATCTCGGCGCGCGGGCGGCGGGCGGGGCTGGCCTGATCATCGCCGAGGCGACCGCCGTCGAGCCGCGCGGGCGGATCACGCCGCACTGTCTCGGCTTGTGGAGCGACGATCACATCGTGCCGCTTCAGCGCGTGGCGCAGTTTATCGAGTCGCAGGGGGCAGTGCCGGGTATCCAGATCGCCCATGCCGGGCGCAAAGCCGGGACAGCGCGCCCGTGGGACGGCGGTCATCCGCTGAGCGATGCCGAAGGCGGCTGGCAGCCGATCGCGCCGAGCGCGATCCCCTTTGCTGAAGGTTACCGCACGCCGACTGCCATGACCGACGCCGATTTTGACCGCGTGGTGACCGGTTTCATGAACGCTGCCCAGCGAGCGCTCAAAGCCGGGTTCCGCTGGCTGGAAATTCACGCGGCGCATGGTTACCTGCTGCACAGCTTCCACTCGCCGATCTCGAATCAGCGGACGGACGCTTACGGCGGCAGTCACGAAAACCGCACCCGTCTTACGCTGGCAGTGCTGCTGGCGGTGCGCTCCGTCTGGCGCGATGATCTGCCGATCTCGGTGCGCCTGTCCTGTTCGGACTGGATCCCCGGCGGCTGGACGCTCGACGACTCGATCGCGCTGGCGAAAAGCCTCAGGACGGCGGGCGCTGATCTGATCGATTGCAGCTCTGGCGGCACGGCGCGCGTGAAGATCCCGCTGGAGCCGGGTTATCAGGTTCCGTTTGCCGAGGCGATCCGCCGCGACGCGCACATCCCGACCGCCGCCGTCGGGCTGATCAGCGAGCCGGAACATGCGGACGCACTCATCCGCGAGGGTAAGGCGGATCTGGTGCTGCTGGGGCGGGCAATGCTGCGTGATCCTTACTGGGCGCATCATGCGGCGCGCCAACTGATGGGGCATGCAGACGCGCTCCTTCCGCCGCAGTATCACTGGGCAGTTGAGCCGGAAACTTTCCGTAAGGCATAACCCCACTCTGATCCGCTTTCAGCGAAAGATCACCCTCCCCCTATGACCTTCATCGGCCTGCTGCGACCCGCCCTCGCTTTATGATCGAATCAGGACGGGTTGGAGACTAGGAGGGCTTGCCATGCGAGAGCAGAGAAAAACTCTGGTTGTCCTGTGGGAGCCGCTGCTGCTGCTGATCATGGGGCTGCTGCTGCTCACCGCGCAGATGGTGAATCCCGTCATGCAGGTGATCGCCAGCCTGACCGCCGGCGCGATGCTGATCGCCGCGGCAGTGAGCGTCTGGTTTTACAGCAAGCGCTGCCTGTAGGAAGGGGCTGCCGCGCTTACCCGCCCGTTCCTTTGGTAAGCACGTACTTCAGCCACCGGATCGGGTGATTCGGCGTGGGCGGTGGTGGCGCGGGGACGCCTTCTGCTGACCCCGGCGCAGCCGCACGGCGTTCGAGTTCCAGCTTCAGGCTGGTTTCCCCCTGCGCCATCGCCCAGAGATGATTCTTCGCAAAGATCGGCCTGAGCAGCGGCGAAAGCATTTTCAGCAGCGGCTTGGTCGCGGCGATCTGCCAGTCGTAAGTGATATCGGTATATTCGCCGTCCTGCGTAAACGTCCAGATGCCGCGCCCGACGAAATCCCCCTCAGCGCGGATGGTGAAGCCGTCCGGCGGGTTCGACTCGCTGACGACGAACGACCAGCGCAGCGTGTATGGCAGCCAGCCTTTGGTATACAGCGAGACTCGCCTGCCGATGCCGTTTTCATCGCCCGGCTCCAGCTCGCGGACTTCCAGATAGACCGATGGCCACCAGCGCGGCAGATCCTCGGCGTCGCTGAGCAGATCGATGACAGTCTGCCGGTCCGCCTTCACGCGCCAGTGCGTGATGAAGTGGTAATCGTTGCTCGCCATTGTGCATCCCCCCTTAGAAGACTGCTGCTGATCATTCGTTCCAGCGGTAATCCATCTGCCGCGCCGTGCGGGCAGCCAGTTCGCGGCTGGTCAGGCGTTCGACCAGATGCAGCGCCATATCAATCCCGGCGGAAATGCCTGCTGACGTAACAATTCGCCCCTGATCGACGTAACGACCCTCGTCGATAATTTCGGCGTTCGGCACAAGCCTGCGCAGATCAGCCACATCTTCCCAGTGTGTGGTCGCCGTTCTGCCCGCCAGCAAACCGAGCTTGCCGAGCAGGAATGCGCCGGTACAGACCGACGCGGTGAGCGTTGTGCCGCTGTCCGCCCGCCGAATCCATTCCAGCACGGCGGGTTTTTCCAGTTCGGCATCGACCACGCCGCCGGGGACGATCAGCACATCGACTGTCGGGTGATCCTCAAACGTATAGTGCGGTGTGATCGGCACGCGCCCGCGCGAATGGATCGGGCCCGTGTTCTGTGCGACGGTGAACACCTCGAACGGTTTTGGCTGGTCGGGGTACATGCGCTGATGCATGCGCGACGCCGTCCAGAAGACTTCAAAAGGTCCCGCGAAATCGAGCAGTTCCACATCATCAAACAGCAGGA
>SZPD01000331.1 GCA_030263515.1 Anaerolineae bacterium CFX9
ATTCAGGCAAGCAGCCCAACAGCCGGGTCGCGATTGATATCGATGTCGCCAAATTCTGGGACATTATCGAAGCGGGTTTGCGCGCCTACGCAGTCTGAACAGCAAAGCTGACATTCGCCCTGAAAAAGGTTTGAAGCCGGGCAGTGTGAGGCGACAGAAGTGTCCTGCGCCTCATTCTGTCCGGCTGCATCCTGCCAGCTTCTCAATTGAAAGCCGCAAATGCAGGCTGTTCATAGCTTTCCCTTTGCTTTGAGCATCTGTCCCGGTGTTGAAGAGATCAATAGCTGTGTATATGGGTGCTGTGGGCTGCTGAAAACTGTATCAGTCTGTCCTGACTCCACCACCACACCTTTCTGCATGACGTATACCCGTGAGGTGAGATAGCGCACCAACGCCAGATCATGCGAGATGAAAATGATTGTCAGATCCCGCTCTTTCTGGAGTCTGCGCAGCAGATTCAGAAGCTGTGCCTGAGCTGATTGGTCTATCGATGACGTAGGTTCATCGGCGATCAGCACCCTGGGTTGAGGCGCGAGCGCGCGTGCCACACTCACACGCTGACGCTGCCCACCAGACAGACCTTTTGGGAAGCGATTTGCTTGATCGGCGCTGATCCCCATCGATTGCAGCAGGCGAAGGCTTTCTTCCTTCGCCTCACGTGGGGAAAGTTTATGCCAGACATGAACTGCTTCTGCCACAGCCTGCCAGACACGCATCCGAGGATTCAATGATGAATAGGGGTCCTGGAAGATCATCTGAATTTTGCTGCGATCCTCCGCCGGGAGCCGTGATTTCTCGCCAGCCCTGAAGATTGGTTTCCCCTCCAGGATCACCTCGCCGGCAGTCGGTTTTTGAAGACCCACCAATACCCGCGCCAGTGTGGTTTTTCCACTGCCGCTTTCACCCACAACCCCAACTGCTTCTCCAGCATGTGCCACGATCTGGACATCATGTACTGCGTCAAATGCCTCGGCTCCCACGCCGAAACGAACACTGATATCTTTTCCTTCCAGCCGGGCTGTCATCGCGCATCCATCCGATCGGTATGAATGCAGGCTGAAAGTTGATTATCCACCGGATAGAGCGGAGGATGCTCCCCCTGACGACAGTCATCGTCTGCCAGCCAACAACGCGGCGCAAAACGACACCCGGCTGACCAGAAACCGACCGACATCGGTTCACCGGGGATAGTTTCGAGATCCATTCCTGGCTTGGCAGAGTCCACTCGTGATTCTCGCAGAGAACGAGTGTAAGGATGGCGAGGATGGGTGGTCATGACCTCCATCCCCCCGGCTTCAACTGAAGCGCCGGCATACATAACCATCATGCTGTCGCAGACCATCTCGATCACAGCAAGATCATGCGAAACGAGGATCAGCGCCATGCCTAGTTCACGACGCAGTGTCGCCAGCAGGACCAGAATCTCATGTTGAATGGTGACATCGAGTGCTGTGGTCGGCTCATCGGCGATCAGAAGGCGCGGTTCCTGCGCCAGGGCGGCAGCGATCATCACGCGCTGACGCATGCCACCGGAGAGCTGATGCGGGTATTCCTTCAGCAGATGCCTGGCACGCGGAATCCGCACCTGTTCCAGCAGTTCAAGAGCACGCTGCATCGCCGTCTGCCGATCGATTGGTTTGATGACCTGAATCGACTCAGCCAGTTGAGTTCCGATGCTAAGAACCGGATTCAGCCCTGCGAGCGAACTCTGAGGCACATAGGCAATCTCCCGTCCTCGAATTCGCCGCCACGTATTTTCGGATGCCCGTGCCAGTTCTTCTCCCCGATAGCGGATCGAGCCGCCAACCACCACTGCCCGATGCCGCCCCAGCGTGCCGATCAGAGCGCGACAGAGCATTGACTTTCCGGAGCCTGACTCGCCCACAATCCCCACTGCCTCGTTCGGTCTCAGATGAAGGTTAGCAGCATCAATGACAGGCAGCAGGTGACGGCGTCCCTTGCGAAAGCTAACCTTCAAATCTGTGATCCTAAGCAGATCATCGTCCGCAACAGCGCTTCCAGAAAGCAGGGTGTCTGCGTGGTTCAATCTGGTCATTCCTCTCCCCGAATCAGCGCTACAGCACCCTGCGCAAACAGGGCGACCCCTATTGCAGTCAGTGACAACACGAATCCCGGAAGCACGGTGATCCACCACTCGATCATCAGAAACAGGCGACCCTCGCTCATCATCGCTCCCCATTCCGGAGTCGGCGCGCGCACTCCCATGCCGAGGAACGACAATCCTGCGACTGTAATAATGACTAGCACAAAATCGCTTAAACCGTAGGCAAGGGTCTCAGAATAGACATTAGGAACGATGTGATTGAGGAGAATGCGCCGCCGCGAATAGCCGAGGACCTGCGCGGCACTGATGAAATCGGCATTGCGCAGCGTCAGCGCTTTGGTTCGCGCAATCTTGCCGTAGCGCGCCCAGTTGGTCATACCCAGAGCGATAATGATGCCTTCCACGCCGGGACCGATCGCGGCGACAACTGCAATCACCAGCACTATCAGCGGGAATGCATTAATTGCATCCACGATGATCGTCCATACAGCCACAACAACCGGGTGGTTGGTTGTTCCAACAATTGCCCCCAGAATAGTGCCGATCACCAGTGGAATGGATACTCCCAACAGGGCGAGGGCGATATCGAGCTGCGCCGCGGCGAATGTGCGAGTGAACAGGTCGCGCCCCAGATGATCGACACCGAACGGATGCCGCAGGCTCGGCGGATCAAGCGGCAGCCCTACGCTGGAAAAAGCATCGTAAGGACTGAGCAGCGGTACAAAAATACTGAGCGCAAAAATGATAATCAGGATCGCTAGACCGGAACGCGCCTCCGGGTTCAAACGCCTGATGAATCCGGGCAATAAACGGTTCATGGATCTTATCTGGTCCTCGGATCAAGCGCGTTGACCGCAATCTCGGATATAAAACTAACAAACACGACCAAGACGCCGAATGTGAAAACAATGCCCTGTACCATCGTGTAATCCCGGTTAAGAACAGCTTCAATTAACGCTGTGCCGATGCCAGGGATATTGAAGACCATCTCCAGAATGACCGCTGCTCCCAGCAAAGCGCCCACGATATAGCCTAACAACGTAATGGTGGGACCAAGCGAGGGGCGCAGCAAATAACGCCAGAAGAAAACGCGGCGGGGCAGACCGCGCACGATAGCAGTCTCAATAAATTCCTGTTCGAGGGTATCGCTGATACTGCTTTGAAGGACGCGCGCTAGCACAGGCACCAGCACACCACACAGAACAAAGGCGGGCAGCCACAAATAACGCAGATTTTCAGGAAAAGTGGGGCGGTAGCCAGCAACAGGTGCCAATCCCAGATTGATCGAGAAAAAGAGGATGGCAACAACTGCTGAAAAGAAGGTCGGCGTTGCCAGCAGAATTGATGCCCCGATACGAAAGACCTGATCAAACCAGGTGCGCCGGTATAGGGCGGCGGCAATGCCCAGCGGTGTGGCCAGCACCAACGCCATAACCGATGTCACACCAATCAGCCAGAGCGTGGCAGGAAGACGCCGCTCGATCACCATTAGTACAGGCTGACGGGAAGTGAGTGAGATCCCGAGGTCACCCCTGAGCAGCCCAGACATGTAACGTACAAATTGCTCAGCAAGGGAACCATCGATACCCAGCAGGGTGCGGTACTGGGCGATATCCTGTTCACTTGCCTGATCGCCCAGCGCAATCTGGGCAGGATCGCCTGGAATCAGACGAATGATGGTAAAAGCGATGATCGAGATGCCCAGCGCCACCAGGATAGAGCGCAGCAGGCTGTTTACAAGGTGATTACGGGCTGCACGCGACGCCAGGTGGCGCAGCGAACCCGGCATTCCAAAAACTGCCGTCATAGGTAAGGTACTAACCGTAAACTATTCGAATAAAGTTTTGTGTTCAGACAGGTTTGCAGGGGCACAGCAGCCAGCCGTGCTCCCTGCAAAGAAAATTTACTGGTAAGGAATGTGCTTCAACTGCTCGCCTGAGCCAGAGTCTTGACCGTCAGATATTCACCCGGAGACACTGCCGTCAGCAGCTGGTTGGGAATGCGCGTACCGCTCAACACATATCGTTCACCTATGATCAGCACCGGGTTATCACGCAAGCCAAGGCGCTGAATTTCCAGCGCGATCTCCATACGTTCACTCGGATCGCCGGTGGCTGCATAGGCAGCGAACAGATCACGCATTTCCTGGCTATCATACCCAGACCACGCCGCATAGCTGATCGTGCCGTAAACGCCATCGAGATAGGCAATCGGAGGATAGGCATTGTTACCCGCCCAGCTCGTCTCGAAGTCTCCATCACGCAGACGCTGTAACCCTACAGCATCTTCAACTGAGTCAATGTTGGCAATGATACCGATCTCTTCAAGATTCTGCTTGATCACCAGTGTTGCATCACGCCAGCCCGGTCGCCCACCCCAGACGGTAAGCTCAAACTCGAAGCCATCTGCATATTCAGTCTCTGCCAGCAGTTCGCGAGCACGTTCGACATCTCGTGTCCAGCCATCAGGATAAGCGATCAGGTTTTCTGGACGACCAGCATATACCGGCCCCGTAAGCTGCCCCATTACGCCAAAAAAGGCACGCTCACCAATCTGCTGACGATCAATCGCCAGAGAGATCGCTTCACGAACACGTGGATCCTGGAACTGTGGCAGACGGAGATTGAAAACGAAAATGTAAGTGCCGCCAAGTGCATGCGTGTAGGTCTCTACATCGTCCGCGATGACGGTGCGGATGGATGGCGGCAGGTCGAAGACATAGTCAAGATCGCCCTGTGCAAGCTGAAG
>SZPD01000332.1 GCA_030263515.1 Anaerolineae bacterium CFX9
GCGCCTAAGGCGTTCCTGTGCCGCGATGGAGACGGCTGCCCCCATGCCGAGCAGCAGCCACATCCCAAATGTCAGGCGATCCCAGAGCGTGATGGCGTCGCCCAGCCCATAGATGAAGTGCGCGCCTAGCCCGCCGATCACGCCCGCGGCGATGACGCGGTGGAACGTCTCGCCGTATTTCCATGCCCGGTATGCGCTCCATCCCGCGCCGGCATAGAGCAGCAGCAGCGCCGCAATCCCCGGCAGCCCCATATCAGCCCCCACTTGCAGCAGTTCATTGTGTGCGTGCGGCAGCACACGAACCTCATAGCCCTCGACCGGATAGCGTTCCCGCACAGCCGGCGCGCGGAAGGCATTCAGCCCGGCTCCGGTCAGCGGGTAATCCCGGATGACCGCCAGCGCCGATTCCCAGATCAGCAGGCGTGAGGAAACGCTGTCCTGATCACGCTCCAGCGTGGATTGTTCCGGCGGGACGAGGACATTGCTCACCAGCAGCGCTTCAAACACGACGAAAACGACCACTACGATCAGCCCTGCCCGCCGCGATCGGCCGCGCAGGAACAGCCAGATCAGTGCGGCTGACGCGGCGATCACACCTGCGATGGCGAACCGGCTTTGACCGAGCATCAGCGCGCTGATGCACAGGATGGAACCTGCAAGCGTCATCCAGCGTCTTATTGGTGAGGCGCGTTGTCCCGGATCGATCGCGCCCCATGCATACAGCGTCAGCACGATCAGCAACGGCGTAAACCATGCCAGCGCGCCGCCGATCTCATTGACGTTGATGTTATTACCGAGAATGGGGTAGGTCACCTGTGGTAACAGGCTCAGCAGCGGCTCGAAAAAGGCAGATTTGGTCGTCCAGTTCACCGCCGTGAGCGCGATCATGCCGATCAGCAGTCCGCCCCCAATCATCACATTGAGCGGCAGACGCACACTGCGGTATCGCGCAGACCAGCTCGCCAGGATCAGCATGACGCAGAAACCTCCGACAGCGCGCCCGGCGGCGACTACCGGGTATGCAAGTATTACTTGCAAATTTATGAAATAAACCGTAACATTGCCGAAAGTGAGTTCGCGGTTGAGCGTAGACAGGGCGATCAGGGTGATGAGCACGGCTGCCGGAAGCAGTTCAAGCCAATAGGCTCCTGGCAGGCGGTGAACGAAAGCAGCTGTCAGCGGGATCAGGATGAACAGCGCCAGAATACGCTCAAATTCGACCTGCATCATGAACGCCATGCAGACGACAGTCACAAGAATTACGACACAGTTATGAAAGTGAACTGTTAATTTCGCTATTGTTGCCACATTACATCAGGGTTACAATGCTCTGGTAAGATTCGTCATAAATTTTGTGAGGATTTCGACGGGTTTTTACGTATCTCTCATGGCCTGGATGATCGGAACCCTTTTACAATACTCTGTAAGGGTTGCATGACGCAATGCGGAAAAAAATACTGCGTACTGAGGGTTTGTGTGCTGAAGGCTGCCCCTTATTACAGCCGGCACACCGAGGGGTTAATATGACAATCTACGGTTTTACCACGCTTCGTCCGCCTGTGCCTGCCCTGTCGATGCAGGAACGTCATCAGCCTGCGGTGTTGTTAGGCGCGGTAGAGACTTTTCGTGAAAGAACTCGTGATAAACGCTTAATCATCCTGTATCCCCTGATCCAGTTTCGCAATCTTTTTCTAAGCCAGTTTCTGAAAAACGCCAGCGATGGGCTGATGTACTACCGCGTGCGCGCAGATCAGACGACGCTCCGCGATTTTCTGGCGGGGCTTCAGCAGGAATTTGAAGCGGTGCTGGGCAGCTTCGGCAGGGCGTTGAACAAAGCGCTCAAGGATCCGGATACCTCGCCCCAGGAACTCGGCAAGGCGCTGGCAAAGGACCTGAACACATTTGCCGAAAAACAGTCTTCCCCGGTGATCCTGTATCTGGACGAACTCGATCGTCTTCCCACCATCGAGCGCGATTTCAGTGATTTTATGACGGAGCTGGTGCATCAGTTAAGCGGCAAGGCGCAGCTTGCGATCAGCTCGCGCATGCTCAGCCGCCAGCCATATCTCAGCCTGGTGCAGTCTGGCCATGCCGTCGTGCTGGGGACGGAGATCCGCCGGGACGACATCCTGTTCACGGTCGAGCCGGAGCCGCGTCCGCAGCTTGAGGTGATGGCGTTCGGGCGCGGTCATGCCCTGGTAGATGGCAAGCCGATCACCAACTGGGATGGGGCGCTGCCTCGCAATCTGTTCTTCTACTTCATCGATCGCCCGCTGGTAACGCGCGCGGATATCTTCGAGACCTTCTGGCCCAACCTGCCGACGAAGGAAGCGACCAACGTCTTTCACGTCACCAAGCGCAAGATCTCTGAACGTATCAGCATGAAGATCAATGACGGGCTGAACTATGAACTGACGCAGTACGTCTCCGGCTACTATCTGCCGAGTGAAAAGCTGATGCGGCATTACGACGTGGCGGATTTCATGGATGCTGTGCAGCGCGCCGAGGTGGAGAACAACGACGAGCGGGAGCAGATGGCGCTCTACATGCGCGCGATCGATCTTTACCGCGCGCCGTTTTTGCAGACGATCGATATGCCGTGGATCGTCGAGCGGCGGCGGCAGCTTCGCGATCAGTTTGCCGCGGCGCTGACCGCAGTCGGCACGATGTGGCATGAGCGCGGCAATCTGCTGGAGGCGCTTGGCTTCTTCGCGCGCGCTGTCAGAGAGACACCTGAGCGTGAGGATATCCATCGCAGTGTGATCAGCATCTACCTTGCGCTTGATATGCCTGAGGATGCGGTGCGTCAGTTCCGTCGTCTGGAGCAGGTGCTTGCCGATTATCGACTCACGCCGTCGCAGGAGACGCTCAAACTGGTCGAAAAGCTCCGGCTTGAATGAATTTGCACTTTTCTCCGATGGTTGGCCGGATGAGGCCCTGAACAGCAGAAATTCAAAGAGGACGGCTCTCAGCAGGCCGTCCTCTTTAAGTATACATTTGTGCGCGATGCGAGGTCTCGGTCAGCCCGCGGCTTCGGTCGCTTCCGGTTCGGCGGCGACCGCCACAAAATCGATCGTCAGCTCGACTTCCTCACTCACATTGGCGACGTTGGGCACGCTCGGAATCGTCAGATTCCAGCTTTCGCGCAGCACGGTGGCGACTGCGCTGCCCTCGATGCGCGTTTCAGAAACCGGCGTCACCGTCACATCGAACGTGACCGGGCTGGTGATCCCGCGCAGCGTCAGATCGCCTGTCACCTGGAAGGTGAATGCCTCGCCGAGGGTGACGCTTTCCGGCAGACCCGTGACGCTGGTCGGCACGAAATCGGTGAACTCGTTTTCCGGGTTTTGCGACATCAGGATCTGCCCGCGGATGGCGCGGTTGCGGAAGTCGTTGTCCGTCGCCAGCGTGCGCACATTGATGCGGATCACGCCAAGCTGCGAGTTGGCTGGCTGGGCAAAATCGACCAGCACCTGACCGGCAACCTGATTCGTCCGCCCGACGACCGTGATGCGCTGCCCGGCTAAATCTTCCTGAAGGGCAAAGCGCACCTCGCTCTCTTCTGGCACGATGGCAAAAGTCACAGCCTGGCTGCTGGCGCTCGCCTGCGCGTCCAGCTCCGGCGCGCTGATCGCCTGGCTGGCTTCCCCGGATCCGCCGGTGACGTAGATATAAATGAACGCGATCGCCGCGATCAGCAGCAGCACAACAAGCCCTCCGCCAATGATCAGCGGCGCGCGGCTGCGCCCGGTATTTCCTCTGGCAGTCATAGATTCCCTCAGTCAGTTCAGGTGACAAATTAAAAATGGAACGCAAGTCCGTTTCCAATATTACGTGCAACTGGCGCGGTTCGGATGTCGCATTCATCCATTTCTTAGCCAATCTTCACATCTTCATGACAGTGGTTATCAGCGTGTCAGCAGTGTGTTATCAGTCTGTAAAATCTCCGTCTGATGGTCTCAGGCTGACTTTGCACAGAAAGCGGAGACTCTCTACAATCTGAACGTATCGAAGACACTTTCTGGAGAACAGATCATGCTGACGCCAGCAGAAACTATCCGCAAAAACAAGGATTTTACGCTGACAAGCTGGAACGCCCAGGGCACGTGGAATCCGATCCCGATCGACCGCGGCGAGGGTGTATACATCTATGATGCCAACGGCAAGCGTTACCTTGACTGGTCGTCGCAGCTCGTCAATGTCAACATCGGTCACAGCCATCCGCATGTCGTCAAGGCAATCCAGGATCAGGCGGCGAAGCTCTGCTATGTCGATCCGTCCTTTGCGACGGAGCCGCGCGGCCGCCTCGGCGAGCTGCTGGCGGAAGTGACGCCGGGCGATCTGACCAAAGCTTTCTTCACCAATGGCGGCACGGACGCGGTTGAGAACGCCATGAAGATCGCCCGCATGTACACAGGCAAGCAGAAGATCTTCACACGCTACAAGTCGTATCACGGAGCGACCTTCGCTGCGATGACCGCCGGAGGCGATCCGCGCCGTCTTGCCAATGAGCCGGGTGTGCCCTGGATCGTCCGCATGCCCGATCCCTACGCCTACCGAAACCCGGTCTATCAGGGGCGGACGCAGGAGGAAGGCGACGCCATCCTTGCGGACATGATCGAGGATATGGTGGTGATGGAAGGACCGGAATACTGTGCCGCGATCATGATCGAGGGCTACAGCGGCAGCAGCGGCGTGATGCAGCCGACCGCCGTCTTCTTCAACCGCATGCGGGAAATCTGCGACAAATACCAGATGCTGCTGATCGTCGATGAAGTGATGAGCGGTTTCGGGCGGACGGGCGAATGGTTC
>SZPD01000333.1 GCA_030263515.1 Anaerolineae bacterium CFX9
GAAGATCACCAGATCGCCGCCGTTGTTCAGGAATTCGGTCAGGATTGCCATCTCATCATCGCTGAGCGGCGCGCTGCCGCCGGGGATGACCACCACCTGCCCATCGAAGCGCTCATCGCCGAGGCGGTTTTCTGCATCCGGCGCATTCAGGGTCAGCAGCGAGGTTTCCTCCACCGTCCAGTCGAAACGGTCTGACAGGATGGTGCGCAGCGTGGACATGTTGGCGGAAGTGTTGTTGCGCGTGTTCAGGAAGTACGCGGCAAAATCACCCTGCGCTGAAGCGCGCAGCACGGCGTTGGTAAGCTGTTCCTGGGCGGCTGAAGTCACCGTTTCGACATTGGTCGGGTCAAGCTGACCGTTTTCATTGGGCACGCCAAGTACGATCGTGCCGGCGCGCAGCACACTGTACTGGCTGGCAAGCTGCGGATTCTGATCGAGATCGATCACCTGATAGCTGACCTTGCCGCCTGTCGTACTCACGTAGTCGTCCAGCAGCGGGGTTTCGCGGTCACGGCGGGCTGCCGATGTTGAATCGTAGAAGACGAGCATCTGCACGGCTGGCAGCGACGGATCGGCAGCATAGACCTGCATTGCGGTGCGGCTGGCTTCGGTGAGCGAGAACTGATTGCGCTGCGTCACGTCCACGCGCCAGCTCTGCCCGCGCACGAACGTATACACCGCCACCAGCGCCACGATCAGCACAACCGTCACGATGACGGAAACGCCGCCAAAGCGCACGGTGCGCCCGGTCACGAAATCCTTTGCTCCCTGCGGATTGAGCAGCAGGTAGGCGATGATGGCCACCGCCGCCAGCGCCAGACCGCCAAAGCCAACCACATTGAATTCTGGCTGAGTCACCCAGACGAAGAAGGCGACCAGCAGGCCGAACGCCGCCACGAACAGCATCAGGCGCGGCGAGATGAACGGCTCATCAGGAAGCTGCTCTTCCTCAGGGATCAGGTTCTCAGGTTGCTCGTTGGGATTCTGCTCTGCCATCTTTTCCTACCCTCTCCAGCGGCGTGTTTCAACGATGCGAGTCGTGATGAACAGCGCGCCCACAATGACAAAGACGAAATACAGGATGTCCTCTGCGCGGATGATGCCATTGGCCAGCGTGTTGTAATGCGCCTGGAAGCCGAGTTCGCGCACAAAGGTGGACGCGAACGAAGTCCCGCTCGAAGCGCTCAGCGAGGTGGCAAAATTTTCTGCCAGATATAGCACGAGGATGCTCGCCGCGCCGAGGAACGCCGCCACGATCTGATCTTCCGTCACGGCGGACCAGATCATCGCGATCGCCAGCGCCGCGCCGCCATACAGCCAGCCGCCCAGATACGCCGTGAACGCCGTGCCCAGGTCCGGCACGCCGATCCACGTGAAGATGATGTGATAGATCAGGGTGAGCAGCAGCAGCACAGTGTAATACGTCCATGCGGCCAGAAATTTGCCGAGGATGAACTGCCCTTCGCCCATCGGCAGTGTCATCAGCACTTCGAGCGTCCCTTCGCGGTTCTCTTCCGCGATCAGGCGCATCGTCAGCAGCGGCGCGATCAGGAAGAGCAGGAAGGTGAGCAAGCCCGGCGCAAAGGTCGAGTCTGCCGGGAACTGACCGTTCGCCTGCTGAATGTAGTCGTTGAAGAGGATGCCGAGGAAGAACAGCAGCGCAAAGGCGACAGCATAGGCGATCGGCGAACGGAAATAGACGCCGATCTCGCGCTTGAAGACAGCCCAGAAGGGGAAAGCCGCGCCATAGCTGGCGGCGCGCGCTTCAGGGCTGCGCTCGCTCAGCGTGTCGCTGCTGGATACCGGGTAAGGTTGATCGCTCATCACTATACTCCTGCCGTCTCTTCTGCTTCTGCCTCTGCCAGTGTCTGCGCCTGTGCAGCCTGGGCGCGGCTTTCATGCTGCGTCAGTTCAAGGAAGATCTCTTCGAGGTTGACCGCCAGCGGGCGCAGTTCCATCAGCTTCCAGCCGCGGTTGACGACGGTCGCTGCAATTTCAGGACGCGGATCGCTCTGTGCGGCGCTGGGCGTGACAACCACGCCATCCAGGGCGATCTCTGCCGCGCCGACGCTGCTCAGACCGCGCACAGCATCCAGCACGGCGATTGGCTGGGCATCGGTGCGCACCAGCACGCGCCCGCCGCGCTCAAGCTGCCCGCGCAGCTCACCGGGTGCGCCCTGCGCGATGATCCTGCCCTGGTTGATGATGACGACGTTATCGCAGACCTGTTCTGCCTCGCTCAGGATGTGCGTGCTGAACAGCAGCGTGTGATCGCGCCCCAGCTCGCGCACCAGCGCGCGCAGTTCCAGCACCTGGATCGGGTCGAGACCGATCGTCGGCTCATCGAGGATCAGCACATCCGGGTCGTGCAGCAGCGCGCTGGCAAGCCCGACGCGCTGTTTCATACCCTTTGACAGCGTGCGGATCTGGCTGTTGGCGCGTGAAAGCAGCCCGACCCGTTCCAGCACCTCGTCTGCCCGCCGTCGTGTTCCGCGCAGGCCACGGATCTCGCCGACATACATCAGGTAGCCGCGCGCGGTCATATCGCGGTAAAGCGGCACGTTTTCGGGCAGATAGCCAACGCGCTTGCGCACTTCCAGGCTCTGATCGAAAACGTCGTACCCGGCGACGATCGCCTTGCCGGATGTCGGCGGGATGTATCCCGTCAGCATCCGCATGGTGGTCGTCTTGCCAGCGCCGTTCGGACCGAGAAAGCCGGTCACCTGTCCCGGACGGGCGGTGAACGATATCCCATTGACGGCTACCACGTCGCCATAACGTTTGGTGAGATTTTCGACTTCTATCATTCAGAAACACTCCCGTTTTACCAAGACGTGGCATCAACGTGCACATGAAAAGGACGCGCCGCACAACGCGGGGTCCTTACAAAGCCATGAATTATAGCGTGGGGATATTAGGCTTTGAACAGCGAAGGCTGCATGGCAGGGCGCTGGCATGCAGAGTTTACAAAGAATTTACATGTTGCGGCGTCATGACCGCCGCAGGCGCGCCCTCAGCAAGCCCCACAGCCAGCCCAGCTCTTCAACGCGCACCAGCACCGCCACGACGATGAACGCCGCCCCGCTCAGCGCGCCGATGGACGTGACCAGCACCGCTTCGCGGAGCGTGCCGTCGGTTCCGATCAGCGATTCCAGCACCGGCTCGCCGATCTGCGCCACCACCCCCAGCGCCAGCGCCGCAGCGCCGGTCTTGAGCAGCGTGATCAGCAGCCGCTGGCTGCCAAACCCATTCATCCTGCGCGAGAGCAGCCATGCGGAAGTCAGCGCGTGGACGAAGTGCTTGACGCTGTCAGCGATCATCAGGCTGAACAAGCCGTAGGTAGGCAGAAGCACAATAGCGACGATCATGTAGACCACCAGGCTCATGAAGCCGATCAGCGCGGGTGTGAGCGTATCCTGCCGGGCATAGAAAGCGTAGACCAGCAGCAGATCGAGCGCAGCAAAGGGCAAGCCGATCAGGTACAGGCGCAGCGCCAGCGTCGTCATGCCGGTCGCTGTCGGCGTGAATTCGCCATGTTCAAACAGCAGCCGCACGATCGGCGTCGCCAGCACGAACAGCCCGACAGTCGCCGGGACGATCAGCGTAATCGCCAGCCGCAGCCCCAGCCCCAGCGTATTTTTGAACGGCGCGAGGTCATCAAGATGCGTCACTGCCTGCTGGGCCAGCGTCGGCAGAATGGCAATGCTGATCGCCGTGGCAACCAGCCCCTGCGGAAACTGGATCAGCGTGGTCGCCCAGTTCATATAGCCGAGGCTGCCTTCGCCCGTCTGGCTGGCAAGATTGTAGCTGAAGGTGCGGACGATCAGCGTATCCATCAGCAGCGAGAACATCACCGGCGCATACAGAATGGCGATCTGGCGGATCGCCGGATGCCGCCAGTTGAAATCAAAACGCAGATGCGCCCGCCGCATCCCCGGAAGCTGGAGCGCGAACTGCGCGAACGCCCCCACCAGCCAGCCGAGCGCCGCTGCCTGAATGGCGTCTGGCGGTCGGGAAACAGCCCACATCACCCCCGTCCCGCTGAGCGTCGTCTGCACCTGATAGCCGGGCGTGAGCAGCAGCGTGACCAGCACGATCGCCCCGTTGAACGTCACGCCCGCGAAGGCAGGCAGAGAAAAGCGGTGCAGCGCATACAATCCGCCGCTGATGATCGAGAACCAGCCGAGAAAGAGCAGCGCTGGCGAGGTCAGGCGAAGCAGATGCGCTGCCAGATTGATCGTCTGCGCGTCATAGCCGCTGCCAACCAGCCGCACCGTCGGTTCTGCCAGCAGCGTGAGCAGCAGGACGAGCGCCGCCAGGATCGCCGTCACCAGCGAAAACAGGATGGCAACCAGCCGCCAAAGCGCATCCACTCCCTCACGGGCGCGATATTCGCTCAGGACGGGGATGATGGCGCTGTTGACGTGCCCGGCGATCAGCAGATCGTAGAGCGTGCGCGGCACGATGGTGGCGAGGTAGTAGGCATCCGCCGCGAATGTTGCGCCGAACAGATTGGTGACGACCACCTCTCGCGCCATGCCGAGGATCCGGCTGGCGATATTGCCGAGCGCCAGCACCCCGGTCGCACGGGCGACGCGGGCATTGGTATCTGCCTGGGCTTCAGGGGTATCCGGCGGGGAGACCTCTTGCGGCGAGAGGGTAACGTCAGCAGAAGAATCGAGTCGCGTGTGAGCCAAAATCGCGTCCGTCTTGCGTTGATAACAACCGTTCTAGCATAGCACAAGCAGAATGGCACGCCAGACTCAAGGGCAATGCCCGCGCGACGCCTCTCCGGGGCTG
>SZPD01000334.1 GCA_030263515.1 Anaerolineae bacterium CFX9
GGGTCATTGCAGCAGCCATAGAAGTTGTACTGTGGAACAAAGCCGCTGAACCACGGAGAAGATGAGCCGCCCGCCCCGGCGAAGTACGTATCGAGGCTGGAACCGATACTGGTCAGAAAAGTCTGGTAGTCATTGCGCAGATCCGTGTAGGGGCGCAGACCGCCGTAAACGCTGTAGGGATAGGCGCGCACCCGACATTCGGCACGCGGCTGCGTGTCGTCAGAGGCCGGTCCTGTGGCAGGGACGATCGCATAGGGTGGGTACAGGGAGTCGAGCGTGTTCTGGGTGGAGTTCAGCAGCGTCGTCCATGCGGGATCGCTCTGCGGGATGACACGCGGCAGATAACGCACCCCCTGATCGATGGTTTCCCACTGAGCATACGTCGTCTGGTTGAGCATCGACTCAGACACGTCGATGATCATCACCACGTCAATGACCGCCGTCTGCGAAATGGCAGATTCGGTCAGCGTAATCGTGGGATAACCGAGCAGCCGCAGAAAGACCGTGGGCGATTCGATCTGGGCGGTCACACGCACCAGTTTCAGCTCATCGCGCGTGCAAAGCTGCTCATAACGCGCACGGGTTGCCGCGTCAGCCGCCGGGTTGTCGCCCGTTCTGACGCCATTCCCGTCGTACAGATAAAGCTCGTTGCCCGCCGCGTCATAGGGGCGGAAACTGCCAGATCCGGCGGGGACTTCCCGCTGTTCGATCCCCTGAGCGCGGCAGGTCTCAACAAGCACCTGGCTCGGATTGAGACCGTAAAACTCGATGAACTGCCGTGCCGCAAAATTGAGGTTGGCGACGCTTTCTGCTTCGCCTTCCGCAATCGCGTTATCGGTTTCATCGAAAACACGGCGGAACTGACCTGCTGATGCCACCGCCGCAGCGTCCACCGCGCGCCGAAGCGTGCTGTATCGCACGAACAGCAGCGAAACATCTGTCACAATCCCGACAAAGCCGAGCAGCGCCACGAAGCCAATCGCCAGAATGACGAGCGACTGACCAGACTGCGCTTTCACCCAGCGCTGACGGCGTCGATAGGAAGTGGATGCAGAAGTCATACGACCGTCCCTTATTTCCATGACCCACTACGGGAAGACGACTTCATACGGTTCGACGCTGGGAAGCGGGAAGGCCGCCCAGATACTGATCGTACGATTCGTCGACAGGATGTCGAACACGGGATTGAACACCGGAAGCTGAAGCAGGAAATCGTGTTCCCAGAACATCTCGACCAGCACGAGACCCTGTGAAGGCATAACGCGGCGCTCAGGAATGCCGCCAACCGTGTAATTCGGCAGGTTCATCAGACGTTCAACATCTGCAACCGTCCAAGCGGAGCCAACGCAGGCGGTATTGGGGATGCGGCGGTTGCCGAACCATGAAAAGCCGATCTGCTTCTCCGCTTCCGCTGCCGTCGCGCGGACAGGATCGAAGCCGACCATTTCGGTGAAGTCATTGATGCCATCGGCGACATCGTTCGGCGGGCGAATAGTGGGGCCGCCGCTTTCATCGAAATCAAACGGATCGCGCGGCTCCATCGGGGAAACGACAAAAGTCCCGCTGCCCGGCGGCACTTCCTGAACATCACATTCATTGGCGTTGCTGGGGAAACGTCCCACCACCACAATCTGCGGAACATTCTGCCCGGTCAGCGGACGGTTGGGGCCGAGATACGCGCCGCCGAATGCTGAACCATCCACATTCTTCAGCGCAAAGCCGGAAACCACAATGTCATCGACCCCGTTATCGCCACGGAAAGGCAGCGGCAGCATCGAGGTGATCATCGTGCAGATGACTTCATTATAGAAAGCCGCCGTTCCGGGCTGGCATGTCCTTGTCACCGGGTCAATTGGATTGCGATATAGGGCGCGCAGCGCTTCCTGCTGGGCTGGCGTCGGCGCGCCGGGATCGGTGCGGTACGCCATCATGTAGTGCGCCTCTGTCACGGGGTCGAAGCGCGCCTGTGGAACCCAGCTCGCATCCTGAGACCAGGGATCGAGCGGGACTTCCCATTCACGCGGCGAAAGCTGATCCTGAAGCGTTGTGGCACGGCGAGCGCCAGCGCGCGTTACGTCGAGGATTGTCAGGTAATTGTTGGCAAACCATCCAACTTCAACCAGACCCGCAAACATCACGATCAGAATCGGCGTGATCAGCGCAAGCTCCACCACGCTCTGCCCGGATTGGCGCTGACCGCGTTTCGGCGCATACTCCGCGGGAGTATTGTCGAGAATCTGTATGATGCGGCGAATGACTGCTTTCATAAAAGTATCTCTCTTCAGATTCCAACATGCATGACATCGCTGGACAGAGATCACTGGCAATTTCATCATAACATGACGGTTGTTGTAGCGATGCTGTCCTTGTGTACAGAAGTTGATAGAGTTTTGTGCAGACTTTCACGTCGCTTGAGGGAAGAATTGCACACAGCCAACAAAAGAGGCGCCAAAGCGCCTCAATTCTTCTGGATCAAACGCCCTCAAAACGACTGGAGAGCCTTACTGCGCGAGTCCTCAATGATCGTCCGCGCCTTGACGGTGTAACCTCTGCCATGCCGCGACTGAAGAATGGTCGGGCGGTCAGCGTCCGGCTCTATCTTGCGCCGGATGTTGCGGATGTGATTGCGCACCAGCGCCGCGTCCCCCACGCCGCCGGGATACTTCCAGACATTTTCCAGAAGTGTTTCTGCGGAATGAAGGTGGTTGGGCGTCATGCACATGAATTTGAACAGATCAAATTCCACGCGGGTCAGCGGAATTTCACGGTCGTTCACGAACGTGCGGTACTCATTGACCACAATGCGAACCACAGGCGCATCCGCTTCGGAATACAGCACCGCCCTGCGCAGGAGCGCTTTCACGCGGGCAGCAAGTTCTCGCGGGGCGAATGGTTTGCGGATGTAATCATCGCCGCCGCTCTGGAGGGCTTCAACCATACTCTGCGTTGAGCCATATCCTGTCAGGAAGATGATGGGGGTGCTTGCAGTATGCGCCATCGCGCGTATCTTGCGGCACAGGGTGATACCGTCCATATCCGGCAGAACGGCGTCGATAACGATCAGGTCCGGGGTATTGGTGACCAGGAGATCGAGTGCTGTCCGTGGAGAAAAAGCGCGCAGCACCTGATATCCTTCGCGCTTGAGCACAAGCTCCACCATGTCGAGGATCTGTGCATCATCGTCCACGATCATGATCTGGTACATAGGCTAACCCTATACATTGTGTGCAGGTAAGAAAACACTGCCTTCAGTATAGCCGACCTTGTACCCTGCGGATCGCGAACTGTGTGAAATCTTTATGAATTTCAGTTCAATCGGTAATCATGTATCCCACGCCGTGGATCGTCCGGATGTACTTGGCGCTGCTGCCACGCTCAATCTTGGCGCGCAGATTGCGGACGTGCGCCCGCACCAGATCAGGATCCCCGGTATTCGGCGGATATTCCCAGACCGCCTGAAGCAGATGGGAGGGCGAGAGCGCCTGGTTGGGATGTTCCATCATATAGCGCAGCAGCCGATGTTCGGTATACGTAAGCTGAATATGCTCGTCCCCCAGATCAACCTGATAGGTGTCTGAATTCAACCGGAGATCGCTCAACTGAAGCACCGCATTCGTGCGATCCCGCGCTCCGCGCCGCAGCAGCGCGCTGATCCGCGCCCGAAGTTCTGCCAGTTCAAACGGTTTAACCACATAGTCATCCGCGCCGGCTTCAAGCCCTGCTACGATATCATCCGTGCCGCCTTTTGCGGTCAGGAACAGAATCGGCAGCACCATAAACTTCGTCTGCCGGCGCAGTTGGCGGCAAATGGTAACGCCGTCCATCTCTGGCATCACGATATCGAGAATGAGCAGATCCGGCATCTGCGCCTCAAGCATCGGCAGCGCCTGCACACCTGAACTCACCAAAGTGACCTGGTATCCGTCCTTGCGCAGAACGCGACCCAGTGTTTCCAGTACTTCGCTTTCATCGTCTACAGCGAAGATGTGTGTCATCGACGATCTATCTCCTTGCTACCGGGAGGCGAACCGTAAACATTGTTCCCTGCTCTGATGAACTCTGGACTTCTATATGACCACCAATACGATCAACGATCTGCTTACAGATGTGCAGCCCCAGACCTGTCCCTTCCCCTAAAGGCTTTGTAGTAAAGAAGGGTTTGAAAATATCGTTGACAATGCTTTCCGGGATCCCCGGTCCGTTATCCCAGACATTGACGACAATTTCATCTGCTTCTGCCTCATATGCTGCCCGAATCCCCATTTCAGCATCTTCCCGCCCCACCAGCGCATCGTGCGCGTTCAGCAGCAGATTGAGCCAGACATCATCCAGCTCACCGGGCGCTGCCTGAACAGGCGGCATCGTGTAAGAGGGCAAAAACAGGCGCATACTGACCCGCTTTTCCCGATCGATGTGCGCCCGAACAAGCGACACGGTCTCCTCAATAGTATAACGAACGTCCACAAAAACCGGCTCTACACTCGTCTGCGGTCTTACAGTAGCCAGCAGACGACGCACCACCCCTGCCGCCCGTTTGCCCGCACGGCTGATCGCCAGCAGCGCGTTGCGCGTATCTCCGTCAATCGAAGGATTATCCAGAAGCAGTTCGGTATCAAGTACGATGGTCGTCAGCGGGTTGTTCACCTGATGCGCAACCGCGGCCGCCAGTTCACCCATTGCAGATAATCTCGCTGCCTGGATCAGGCGTGCCTGCGTCTCTTTCAGCTCATACAGGCTGGCTTCCAGATCATGCACCAGCCGCGCATTATCCAGCGCAGTGGAAGCCTGGCTCATAACT
>SZPD01000335.1 GCA_030263515.1 Anaerolineae bacterium CFX9
TGAAGTCGCGGCGCTGATCGGCCCCAACGGCGCGGGCAAAAGCACTTTCATCAAAACGGTGATCGGCGAGCTGCCGCCCCTGGCAGGCGAGGTGGTGCTGGGAGCCAACGTAAAGATCGGCTACTTTGCGCAGGCCCACGAGTCGCTTGACCCGAAGCGCGCCATCATTGACGAGATCCAGAGCGTCAAGCCGATGGGCATCGCCGAGGCGCGCAATTTTCTCGGCGGCTATCTGTTTCAGGGCGATGATGTCTTCCGTCCGATCGAGACGCTGAGCGGCGGCGAGCGCGGTCGCGTCGCCCTGGCAAAGCTGGCGCTGACGGGCGCAAACTTCCTGCTGCTCGATGAGCCGACCAACCACCTGGATATCGCCAGCCAGGAAATTCTGGAGCACGTGCTGAGGGAGTTTGCAGGAACTATCCTGCTCGTCAGCCACGATCGCTACCTGATCAACGCGCTGGCAACCCAAATCTGGACACTGGCTCCGGGCAGGCTGGAAATTTTCGCCGGGGATTATCAGGAATTCCTGTTTGCGCGCGAAGCCGAACGGCAGCGCGCCATCGAGCGCGAAGCCATCGAAAAATCAGCCGCCAAAGCCGCGCAAAAAGCCGCCGCGCCGCGCAGGAACGGCTTGTCTGCGCGCGAGCTGGAACAGCGGATCGGCGAAATTGAAACACAGATCAGCGCGCTTGAAGCGCGTCTCGCAGCGCTCAGCGAAGCCATCAGCGAAGCCAGCGCGGCGGGAGATACCGAGCGCGTCACACAGCTTGGATTGGAGTATACTCAGGCACAGGCAGACCTCGAATCGGCGCTGTCCGATTGGGAGTCACTGGTCGAATGAGTGCGGAAAAAGGTCGTTCACTGAAACGCTGGGCACGCCGCCTCAGGCACTGGTGGTGTCTGCTGTCCAATCCTGCGCCCAATGTCACACAGCCGGAAGTCCGCTTCCGTTCTCGGCTGCTGGCGCAGACCCTTCTGATCGCCATCCTCATCGCCGTCCTCTCATCTGTGATCAGCCTGATCTCGGCAGTCATCTTTCGCCAGCAGGTGACGGAACAGGTCATCCTGGCGCTGGTCACCGCGGTCGAAATGGCGCTGGTCTATCTCATCAGCCGGCGTCGGAATTTTGAGACGGCGGTCGTCCTCATCTCCGCGGTGATCACGTCCCAGATCGCCATCAGCGCGGTCCTGCTGAGCGAAAGCGGGAGCCTCCGCGTCTACTACTTTCTCGCCGTTGTCGTGATGTTCGGGGCGCTGTTCATGCCACCGCGACAGCTCATCGCGATGGTGATCGTTCATCTGTTGATCCTCTTCACCGCGCCGCTTTACATCACTGAGGTGACGGTTGATGATCTCATCCGGGGACCGGCAAATTTCTACCTCGTCATCATCGGGCTGACCTTCCTGAGCATGTACGTGCGCAACCGGATCGAAGAAATGCGCAGCGAACAGATCATCCGCAGCGAGCAAACGCAGCGCAACCTGTTCAACAGCATGAGCGATATCGTCGCCAGTATGACGCCAGACGGGCGGATCATCTCCATCAACGCGGCGGGCACGGCTGTTCTCGGCGTGGATCAGGAAAATCTTGAGGCAAAGCTGTTTGCGGCATTCATCTATCCTGAGGATCATCCCGTTCTGGAAACGATGATCAATCAACTGCTGGCGGGCGAAAAACCCTCCCCCGGACAGGTTCGGCTGATGCAGCCGGGCACAGAGCCGCTCTGGGTAGAGATGAATGCTTCCCCCATCATGGTCGGGAAAAATATCGACAGCATCACGATCGTCAGCCGGGATATCAGCGATCGCAAACAGGCAGAAGAACGCACCCTGCGCCAGGCGCTGGAGCGTGAACGCCGCGATACCGCCATCAGCATCGTCCATGCCATCTCGCACGATTTCCGCAATCGTCTGGCAACGATCGAAACCAGCCGTTATCTGTTGGAGCGCGCACTCGGCGACACGGGAGACCCGAAGCTGATCGCGCGCCTCGAAACCATTCAGAAGGAAGTGACTCACCTGACGCAGCAGATCGAAAATCTGCGCATGGTGGAAACGCTGGTGCAGCCGCAGACGACCGAGTGCGATCTCGATATCGTCATGATCCGCATCATTGAGGAATTCAGCCCGCGCGCGGAAATCAAGGGGATCGTCCTCAGCTACAGCGCCGAATACACCGACAGCGCCGCCCTGCCTCATATCGCCGCCGACCCGGAAGAACTGCTCCGCGCCATGCGCCAACTGGTGCTGAACGCGATCGCCCATACCCCCGCTGGCGGTGTGATCACCCTGCGCGCGGTCAGCCAGCCCGACGGCACAGTCTGCGCTGAGGTCAGCGACAATGGCGAGGGAATCGCCCCGGAACATCTACCGCATATCTTCGAACCGTTCTACCGTCCGGACCACGCCCGCACCACCGATCGGGGCGGCGTGGGTCTCGGTCTGAGCATTGTGCGTATGATCGTCGAGGCGTATGGCGGCAGGGTCATCGCAGAAAGCACGCCCGGCAAGGGCAGCCGCTTCAGGCTGTGCTTCCGCGCCCTGCGCAAGCCGCCGTCACTGCCTGAGGTCGAACACCCCGCATGAGAGGATTATCTGCGTGAAAGCACTGGTTACCGGTGGCACGGGTTTCGTCGGGTCGCATGTCGTCCGTGAACTGACTGAGCAGGGTCACAGCGTTCGCGTGCTGCATCGCAGCAGTTCGCGGCTGGACGCGCTGGCCGGGCTTGCCTATGAGAGCGCGATCGGCGATATCACCGACGAGAAATCGCTCCATGCTGCCTCAGAAGGCATCGACTGGGTATTCCATGTCGCCGCAGTCGCTGATTACTGGCGGGCGGATGTCGGGCGGATGTTCGACGCCAACATTGAGGGGACGCGGCGTGTGCTGCGCGCAGCAAGGGCGGCTGGCGTTCAGCGCGTGATCTTCACCAGCAGCGCGGCGGCGATGGGCATGCGCCAGCGCGGGGCTGAACCGGTGGATGAGCACTATCGCTTCAACATGTCGTCCGCAAAATTCCCTTACGGCTACAGCAAGGCGATGGCCGAAGTCGCCGCGCTGGAAGCGGTCAAAACCGGGCAGGATGTGGTGATCGTCAACCCGGTCGCCGTGATCGGGCCAGGCGATCTGAATGTCATTTCCGGCGGGTTCGTGATCAATATCGCGCAGTTAGGGTGGCTGGTTCCCGTGCCTCCGGGCGGTCTGGCGCTGACGGACGTGCGCGATATCGCGCGCTGGCATGTGGCGGCCGCAGAACGGGGTATCAGCGGCGAACGCTACCTGCTGGGCACAGAAAATCTGCCCCATGCCGTCTTGTTCGCCAAAATTGCCGATCTGGTCGGCGTGCCGCGTCCCGGCTTGCCGATCCCGTCGTTCCTGCTGCCGTGGATGGCGATGGCGATCGATCTGGCGCGTTCGGCGGGCATCACGCTGCCTGTCGATGGCAACCAGACGCGGCTTGGCGGGCGCTTCATCTACTTCAGCTATGACAAGGCGTGGTCAGCGCTGGGCGAACCGCAGTTCAGCATCGATGCCAGCCTGCGCGATACGTATGCATGGTATCTGGAACATGGCTATATCCAGCCCACCGCGCTCACGCCGATCATGCAGGCGCTGGGACGGATGGGGCGCTTCCGCTGACCTCACTCCGCAAGAAAAAACCCCTCCTCATCCGATGGATACCTGTGTCAGCATCCACGGCTGGGAAGGGGTCTGTTCCAGACGGTCGCTCTCGATGTGAGGATTACTCCTCGTCAGCGATCTCCTCGACCTTTTTCTTGGTCTCCTCGATCACATCCGGATTCTCGCGCACGACCTCGATCTTGAGGCGTGCCACGATCCCGCCGACGACTGCCAGACCCGCCAGCAGCGGCCAGAAGACCGCCAGCGCGCCGCCCGCCACCACACCCACGGTGAGCGGAATTTCCAGCAGCGTGCGCGAATTCTGATCGCGGATGATCAGGCGGCGAACGTTCCCCTGCTCGATCAGTTCCTTGACGCGATCGACCAGTTGATTGCCCATCACTTCGAGTTCTTCCGTCATCGTCTTGCGGTTCGGATTGTTATCCTGATTAGTCATGATTCTGTAAACTCCTGTCAGAATGCCTTCACTATACATAGTACGACGCCTGACAAAAAAAGTTGCATAGTGTGGTGGTTTTAATTTTCGCTTATTCTTTTCCGCCGCTATAATGATGAGTATTCGGAAGTTCTTGGGCACGCCATCGAAGGGGGCAGGCATGACACGACGGTTTGCGCAGTGGGGCTGGATCATCGCGCTGGTCGTGATCTTCGGGCTGATAGGCGTCTCGCTGATCAGCGCGCAGAGCGGCTTTGGCTCAGGCTGGACGGTGCAGTACTTCAACAACTCTGAGTTAGCCGGCACGCCGATCCTCACCCAAACCCTGCCCGGAGGTATCAACTTCAACTGGGGCGTCGCCGCCCCGGATCCGGTCGTTCCGGCGGATAATTTCTCGGCGCGCTTTACCAGCGTCCAGAACCTGATCGGCGGAACGTATGAATTCAATCTCCAGTCGGATGACGGCGCACGTGTCTACATCGACAATGTGCTGGTGCTGGATCGCTGGGGCGGGCGCATCCTGACAACCGACACCTTCCAGGTCAACCTGACGACCGGAGCGCATTCGTTCGTCGTCGAATACCAGGAACTGACCGATCAGGCGGCGATCGTCTTCCAGTGGTTCCTGCTCAGCTCGATCCCCGGCACTGGGACACCGATCGGCGGCGGCGGCATTTTCATC
>SZPD01000336.1 GCA_030263515.1 Anaerolineae bacterium CFX9
CCCGTCATCCTGGGACGGGAAGAATCCGCAGCACGGCGAACGTTCCGTGCCCGGCTGATGCGCCGTCCGCGGGCGCGCTTCGGGCTGTTTCTGGTCGGCACGGTCATCCTGATGGCGGTGCTGGCTCCGGTGCTGGCCCCGAACGACCCGATCCGGCAGTTCCGCGATGGCTTGTCTGATATCGG
This sequence comes from Anaerolineae bacterium CFX9, assembly GCA_030263515.1. Classification (GTDB taxonomy): domain Bacteria; phylum Chloroflexota; class Anaerolineae; order Aggregatilineales; family Phototrophicaceae; genus Flexifilum. The sequence continues at coordinate 186 of SZPD01000336.1, forward strand.
CACGCCGCTTGCGCCGAGCGAGCGCTTCCTTTTCGGCACGGATCATCTGGGGCGTGATATGTGGAGCCGGGTACTGTACGGCGCGCAGCTCTCGCTGTTCATCAGCCTGATCGCCAATACGACTTCGGCGTTCGTCGGGACGACGCTGGGGCTGATCGCCGGATATTTCGGCGGGCGTGTCGATTATGTGATCATGCGCATCGTGGAAGTCTTTCTGGCGTTTCCCGCCATCCTGCTGGCGCTCGGCATCGGCGCGGTGCTGCGCCCCAGCATCGAAACGGTCATCCTGATCCTGGCGATCATCACAACGCCGACGCTGGCGCGCGTGGTTCGCAGCCAGACGCTGACCGTCCGCGAGCGCCTGTTCGTCGAAAGCGCGCGGGCATCCGGCGGCACTGATCGCTTCATCATCTTGCACCACATCCTGCCCCACGTCATCACCGTGGTGGTGGTGTGGGTGACGCTGGCGTTCGCGACGACCGTGCTGATCGAAAGTTCGCTCAGCTTTCTCGGCGTGGGCGTGCCGCCGCCAACGCCAAGCTGGGGCAATATGATCGCCGAGGGACAATCTCGCTACCGGATTGCGCCGTGGATGATCATCGTCCCGACCGGCGCAATCCTGATCACAACGCTCGGCTTCAACCTGTTTGGCGATGCCATCCGCGATGCGCTCGATCCGCGAACATCGCTGGAGCGATGAGCTGCGCGATCGCGCATGAGAGTCAACCTGACAGAGAGTGAGTGCTGGCATGGAATACCGACTGAGCAAGGAACAGAAAGCCTTCGCCTTTGACCCGATGCTTCCGCCTGTCCTGACGATCGCATCTGGCGACACGGTGACGTTCGAGACAGGCGATGCCGCCTATGAGCGCCTCTCGAACGGCGAGCCGGTCGAGGCGATCGGGCTGGAAAACTTCAATGCCGTCACCGGGCCTGTGTATGTGGAAGGCGCACAGCCCGGAGACGCGCTCAAAATCGAGATACTCGACGTGCAGGTCACGCGGGCATGGTCGGTCTGGCTGCCGGGATTCGGCGGGCTTGGCGCGCACACCCGTGATCTGCGCGTGATGCAGACCCCACTGCGTGATGGGCGTGCCTGGCTGAACGACAATCTGAGTGTGCCGATCGAGCCGATGATCGGCTGCATCGGGCTGGCTCCGGCTGAAGGCAGGGCATCGACGTATATGCCTGCGTATTTTCATGGCGGCAACTTTGACCTGCGAGAGATGATGGCAGGCACTGTGCTGTATCTGCCGGTGCAGGTTCCGGGCGGGCTGCTGGCGATGGGCGATCTGCACGCGGCGATGGGCACAGGCGAGCCGACATGGGTCAGCCTTGAGGCGTCCGGCAGCGCGCGCCTGCGCATCAGCATCGAACGCGGGATGCGGCTGGCGTACCCGCGTCTGCGGGTGGACGGCACGACGCTGTGCATGGGTATGGGGGATACCCTGGAAGCGGCGCATCAGGCTGCGCTCGATCAGGCTTATACGCTGCTGATCAGTGATTTCGGGCTGGAGCCGTTCGTCGCCTATGCCTATGCCAGCGCCCGCGTCGCCATGCGTTTCGGCGGTCCTGCCAGCCCGATCGTGCTGGCGGCTGTCCCTGATCTGGATCGATAAGGAGAGTGTGGTATGACGTTCAGTATCGTCGCCTTTGACGCAAAAGAGAACGCGCTCGGCGTCGCCGTCGCCAGCAAATTTCTGGCGGTCGGCTCTGCGGTGGGCTGGGCAAAAGCGGATGTGGGCGCAGTGGCGACACAGGCTTTCGCCAAGATCGGCTTCGGGCCGGATGGGCTGGCGCTGCTGAGCCAGGGCAAGAGCGCTCAGGAAACGCTGGCGCTGCTGCTCAGGGATGATCCGAAGGCTTCGGAACGGCAGGTTGGCGTAGTGGACGTGCGCGGCGGCGCGGCGGCGCACTCCGGCCCGGATTGTTTCGACTGGGCAGGTCATCTCATCGGCGAGAGCTTCACCTGTCAGGGGAACATTCTGGCCGGCGCGCAGGTCGTCGAAGCCATGGCGGCGGCTTACCGCAGCACACAGGGCGCGCTCGAAGACCGGCTGTATGCCGCGCTGCTGGCTGGGGATCAGGCCGGCGGTGACCGTCGCGGAAAGCAGTCTGCCGCGATCCTGGTCGTCAAACCGAACGGCGGCATCGGCGGTGATACCGATCGCTATCTCGATCTGCGCGTGGATGATCATCCCGATCCCGTGCCGGAGATCGGACGCCTGATGGCGATGCACCGGCTGTATTTCGGCGAAACCCGTCCGGAAGATCTGCTGCCGATCGACGCCCCGCTGGCGCGCGAACTCCAGTCGCTCATGAAGCGGCTGAACGTGTATCAGGGCGAGATCAGCGGCGTATGGGATAATGCTTCGATCCAGTCGTTCTGGCTGCTGGTGGGGAGTGAGAATCTCGAAGGGCGCTGGATGCCGGATACGACGCCGAATCACCTGGACAAAGTGGCGCTGGATTACCTGCGCGAGCGTTTCAGCTAGAGTACACAACCAGACGAGAACACAGCCTATGAACTTTCACCTGCTGCATCCCCGCGATCAACTGGTCGCCATTATGAACCGCATTTATCACCACGGCATGACGACGCTCAGCGGGGGGAACCTCTCGATCAAGGATGAAAACGGCGATCTGTGGATCACGCCGTCCGGCATCGATAAGGGTACGCTCACGGCGAAGGACATGATGTGCATCCGGGTGGATGGCACGATCGAAGGCGCGCACAAGCCGTCGTCGGAGCTGCCATTTCACCGCGCCATTTACCGGCAGCGCCCGGACCTGCGCGCCATCGTCCACGCCCACCCGCCAGCGCTCGTTTCCTTCAGCATCGCCCGCGAAGTGCCTGATACGCGCATCATCCCACAGGCGAACCGAATCTGCGGGCCCGTCGGCTATGCGCCGTATGCGCTGCCGGGAAGCGAGATGCTGGGCGAGAACATCGCCAACGCCTTTGGGCAGGGCTATAACATCGTCATCCTGGAAAATCACGGTGTTGCGGCCGTCGGAAGCACCCTGCTCGATGCGTTCCATCGCCTGGAAACGCTCGATTTTTGCGCGCGCACGCTGATTCGCGCCCGCACGCTTGGCACGGTGAACACGCTCAGCGATCCGGCGCTCAACCTGTTCGATCACCGCAACAACCTGCTGCCGGAGTTCGTCCCCACCCATTCCAGCAGCCGCGAGCGCGAACTGCGCCAGCAGATCGTCGAGATCACCACCCGCGCCTACGACCGTCACCTGATGATCAGCACGGAAGGCGTCGTCTCGGCAAGAGTGGATTCCGAGAGTTTCCTGATCACGCCCACCGGGCATGACCGGCGCAATCTTGCCATCGAGGATATTGTGCTGATCCGCAGCGGTGTTCGCGAAGCGGGCAAGCTGCCCAGCCGGGCAGTGCGGATGCACGAGGCGATCTATGCACGGCATCCGGATATTCAGTGTGTGATGACTGCGCAGTGCCCCAACGCAACTGCCTATGCCATCACAGCGACCGATTTCGACTCGCGGACGATCCCGGAAAGCTTCATCATGCTGCGCGAAGTTCCGATCATCCCGTTCAATACGCTCTATATGGAACCCAACGAAGTGGCCGCGTTCGTCTCGCTGCGCCGGCCCGTGCTGCTGGTTCAGAACGATTGTGTACTGACCGTTGGAACGGACATCCTGAACGCCTTTGACCGGCTGGAAGTCCTGGAATACAGCGCGCAGTCGCTGATCGATACGGCAGTGCTGGGCAGGCTCGTGCCGATCGGCGACGCAGAAATCCTGGAGCTGAAGCGTATGTTCGGGCTGAGTGAATAGCAGCGCCCGGCTGATCAGGCATTCCTGTTTCAGCTTCAGCAGCACGCTCAGCCTTCAGGCAGCGCGAACACAGCGGAAGCCCACCTCATCGCGCGCATCCATCAATCAGGAACGCTTCGACGCGCCTCACTGCGTACAGGCCGATCGCTGAGATATATCTGGCGCATTCATGCCGCCCGTCCATTCCCGGATGCTTCCCCCGCCTCATCTCCAGACCGCCAACCGCCCGGCTGCCCAGCCGTTCATCTTCACAGATGAAAGCCATATCACCAAGATTATGTAAACTATACTTGACATAAAGTAAATAATGACATACCATGTGTACATTATACTTTACATAAAGTCTGCTTTAGCAGACTCGCATGGAGGATACCATGTCATATCCGGAGCGCCGAGCGCTCGTTTCCATCCTCACCACCCTTGTCGTTACAGGGATATACGCCGCCTACATGGCTCCCCAGTACCCTCAGGCAGATGCCTACTCGCCGGAAATCTTTCATTTCTGGGGGCGCTTCTTCCTGATCCTCATCCCGGTATCGATCGCGGCACGAATCATCATCCAGATCCTCTTCGTCATCCTGAACACGATCGCCACCCGCGAAGAAATCAGCGATCGCAGCGATGAGCGCACCCGGCTAATCGAACTCAAGTCCACCCGCAACGGCATGTGGATATTCGTGCTCGGCTTCTTCCTGGCGATGAGTGCGCTCGTCGCCGAATTGCAGCCGTCCATCATGTTTGTGGTGCTGATCGGCTCCGGC
>SZPD01000337.1 GCA_030263515.1 Anaerolineae bacterium CFX9
CGAATCGAGCAGTTGCGCCAGTCCATCCCGGATGCCGATATCGCTGCCCCAATCGGTGGTGTCCTGCGCAATCAGGATCAGCTCCCTGATGCCCATGTCCTGTAAACGCTGCGCTTCAGCGACGATGCTTTCCAGTGGGCGGCTGACGTGGGTTCCCTTGATCTTCGGGATGGCACAGAAGGCGCATGGACGGCGGCAGCCGTCGCTGATCTTCAGGTAGGCGCTGGCTCCCTGCACGCTGGCGCGGAGTACGCCGCGCTCATCCAGCCCGATGACTTTTGCTTCGTCGGGCAGGTGATAGAGCGGCTCAGGATGTTTGCGCACGCGGATGCGCGTGATCAGATCGAAGATATCCATCCAGCGGCGTGTGCCGATCACGCCGTCAATGCCGGGCACATCGCGGACGACACCTTCGCCGTAGCGCTGCGTCAGGCAACCTGCCGCGATCACCATCTGACCGGGACGGCGCATCCCGACCAGCTCACGCAGCACGCTGATCGACTCCTGTTTGGCGGTGTCGATGAAGCCGCAGGTATTGACGATCATCACCTCGGCGCGTTTGGGATCGCCGACGCCGCGCATGCCGTGCGCGTTCAGCACCTGCGCCATGCTCTCAGAATCAACGGTGTTTTTCGAGCAGCCGAGGCTGACGAGATAATAGTTATCCTTGCGTGAGGACATTCCCTGACCTCTTGGGGGCTATCCGGATGGGCGAGGCGCTATTGTAGCAGATGGGCGTCCCGGAGCTTAGCCCCAACCCGGACGAGCGTCATGTTACGGGAACCAGGCCGCATTTTCGCGCCCTTCCATCTCGATCACCTGCCGGCCGGGAAAGCGGGCCAGCACTGCGGCGCGATCTACCGGGCTGGAAGCGCGCGCGGCGACGATCGGGCTGTCAAGATACGGGCTGGTCTGCGCCATCAGCGCTGCGTAGGCACGCCAGCGTACATCTGTTCCGCTGATGATGACCAACACCGGCTGATCGTCTTCCCGGCGCGACTCGACTGCTTCAACCAGCACGTTTGAGATCAGGTTGTAGCCGCGCAGCACGCTGACACGCGGCAGGGTGTAGCCGAAGAAGCTCCATGCCATCAGCAGGGCGAAGGCGGCATACACGATCCGCCGGCTGAGCCGCTGCATCAGCCAGGCGATCGGCAGCGCGGTCAGCAGCGCGGCGGCGATCAGCGCTTCGTAGTAGTAGCGTGTGCTGTAACGCTGTGAACCGATCCAGTAGGACAGATGGACGATCAGCAGACACAGGATGATCGCCAGCAGCGCCCAGACCCACGCCTGCCGCGCATCGCGCAGCACGAGCAGCGGGGCGCAAGCCCACACCATGAGCGCGATGACCGTCCCCCATGCATACCCGCTATATTCGAGCTGAGAGGTCAGATCCGGGTTGAACACGAACGGGAAGGACAGGATACCTATCCCCAGCGCCAGCCAGAGCGCCGCGCGCCAGGCATGTTTCCGGTAAGTGACCAGCAGCGCGGCGGGCAGCAGCACCCAGCTCAGCCCGACGATTTCCAGGTAATCCGCCTCGTTCAGATAATGACCGGTCAGATCTGTGCGCATGCCTTCCGCATCACAGAAGACCCCCTGCGCACACACGCTGCCGAACGTCCAGCCAAACAGATCGGCGGCGGTCAGCGAGAGATCGAAACGGGCATGACGGACGCCTTTCTCCAGCGTATGACCGTTGCGCCCATAGCCTTCGCCAAAGCCGATCCGGTCATAATCCCAGACCAGCCGGTACAGGTTAAAGGTCGGGTCTCCGGTCGCCTGATAATTGTAGAGGGGGATGATTGCCGCCAGCGACAGAGCGACGATGCTCAGGATGACAAAACTGCGCACACGCGGCAGTAGGTCAGCGCGCTGGTGCAGGGCGCGCGCCAGATCGGCCATGCTCCACACGACGAATGGGGCAGCGATGCCGATCGCCGTCAGCGGGCGGGAGAGGATCAGCATGCCCAGCGCAAAGCCTGCCGCCAGCGCCCAGACCAGGCGTCGTGGGGTGCGCCGCAGCCGAAGATAACTATCCAGAAACAGGATCGTCCAGAACAGCGCTGTAGTATGGCCCATCAGCGAGCCATTGAGCAGCACCGCCATCGGCGAGAACGCGATCAGCGCCGCGGCGATCAGGGCGGTGTCTCTGTCAAAGAGTGCCTTGCCAAGCCGGTACGTCAGCGCGACGCTCAGCGCGGCAAAGGCTGCATTGACGAACCATTCTGCGCCAAGCCATACGCCGAGCGCGAGCTGTATGCTCCAGCCAGGTGTATATTTGCTGAAGCGCACGCCCTCATGATCGATGACGAACGGCTGCCAGTAGGCATTCGTCGGCTCGACGGACGGGACGACGAAATGACCTCTTGCGATCGTCCGCGCGCCGAACAGGTACGCCATTTCATCTTCCAGGTGGGGCAGACGCTCAAAGACGACGCGGCTGACGGCGGCGCTCATGCCAAAGGCGAACAGCGCCAGACTCAGAACTATCCAGCGGTGCAATCTGATGCTCACACAAACTCATTCATCGATCCCGGACGACCTTGAGTCATTATAGCGGACGCTCGGCATTCGCACTTGGATTCAGAATAGGCGGCGTTTATAATGCGCCCACTTTCGTCCATTGAGTCGTTACTGAGCGACGTCACCTCACCCCGGTGATGTCTTGCTGTTGTGTGAGGGATTTTTCGATGAAGGTTATCCTGACTGCGGACGTTTACAAGCATGGTGTTGCCGGCGAAGTCGTCGATGTCGCTGATGGTTTTGCCCGCAACTATCTGATCCCCAAGAATCTGGCGATGAAAGCGACCCCCGGCGCGCTCAAGTCGCTCGAAGCGATGCGCGCAACGGCTGAAGCCCGCCGCGCCGCGCTCGATAACCGCCTGAACGAGCTGGCGCGCCAGATCAACGGCGTCGAGCTGTTCTTCGGGCGTCGCGCTTCTCCCACTGGCAAGCTGTTCGGCTCGGTGACCACTACGGATATCGCCGAAGCGCTCAATGAGAAGACCGGCATCGATATCAACCGCCGCCGTATCAGCGGTTCGCTGCCCCGTGAAGTGGGGACGCACATGGTCCCGGTTCGCATCGGCACTGAAATCAGCCCGGAACTCAAGATCACGATCGTGCGCGAGGAAGAATTCGCCAGCTTCATGCAGAAGCGCGCCGAAGAAGAGGCGGCCGCCGCTGCCGCTGCTGAAGCCGGCGAGGTCGTGGCGGAAGCTGAGGCTGAGGTGGCTGCAGAAGCCGATGTTGAGGCAGAATCTGCCGACTCTGCTGACGCCGCCGCGGAATAAAGCAGCCGCCTGAGAAGCTGATGGACGCACAGGCGCTTGGTCGTTACCTGCGCCAGTCCCGCGAGGCAAAAGAGCTTACCCTCGAAGACGCGGAACAGGCGCTCAAAATCCGCAAGCGCATTCTGGAGATGTTTGAGCTTGGCGATTTTGGGATCGCCGAGCTTTCTTCGATCCAGATCCGCGGCTTCATCCGCAATTACGCCCATTTTCTCGGTCTCGATGAAGAGCGCGTCGTCCAGCATTACGACGCGGCGATCAGCGGTGGAGGCGAGCGGCGCGGTTCGCTGATCGGCGGGGCGCGGCTGGGACGCAGCAAAACCTCAAAACCAAAGAAGAAAAGCCGCCGCGAGCGTGAAGCCGCACCGACTAACGGCGGTATCCCGAATGGCCCGCGCTCGATCACGGATACGCATCCCAAACTGCCGCCAGTTCCCGTGAACGAACGCACGCGGGACGGCGTGACATCGACCACGCTGCTCACGGCGCTGTTTCGCCTGCTGATTGCGGGCGCGGCGCTGGCGGTGATCGTGTTCGTCATCGTGCAGTTGGTGCAGCCCCGTGGGGGTGGCGTGGATCCGATCGCCGAAGATATCATCGGGCAGCTTCCGCCGACGCTCACCTACACTTCCCAGCCGACTTTCACGCCGGCGGCGACGGTGATCACCGTGCAGCAGGATCAGTCGCCGACCTTCAGCGGCAGCGGCATTCAGGTGCTGATCGAGATGCAGGGGCGCTCTTGGATGCGCATCGTGGTGGATGGCGTTGAGCAGTTCATCGGCATCGCCCGCGAAGGCGAGCGCTACGAATATCAGGGTTCGCAGTCGATCATCGTCAACGCAGCCAGCGCAGACGCGCTCCAGGTGACGTATAATGGTCAGCGACAGGGTTCGCTGGGGATGCGCGGTCAGCGTGTTGACCTGACTTTTGATGGCGGCACGATCCAGATCAGTTCAGGCCCCGGCTATGCCCCGACCGCGATCGCCAGCAATACACCGCTGCCGACCCCCACTGACCCGGCAGGCGCGCTGATCGCCCAGCTCACACCGACCGACACGCCCGGACCTTCGCCGACGCCCAGCGATACCTACACACCGTCGCCAACGTACACCGATACGCTGACTCCTTCGCAGACCTATACGCCGAGCGAGACGTTCACGCCGACGCTGACGCCGAGCCAGACGCTGACGCCATCGAACACGCCGACGAATACGCTGACTCCCAGCGTCACCCCCATCCCCACCAACACGCTGACGCCGTCGCCGACCGCGATCGTGCCGGTGCGCCAGGTTGCGCCGGACGCCACGCCGACCAAGAGTCCGTGAGGGCAGCTTTTCTTTCACCAGAATGGCAAGAACGAGCGTTTCTCTGCAAAGAGCGCTCGTTTTTAATATTGGACAACTTTTTGAAACCTAAACCGTATATAAGAGTAGCGCGGGTCAAC
>SZPD01000338.1 GCA_030263515.1 Anaerolineae bacterium CFX9
AATGAAACAACTTATTTCCACAGCGCCAACGCTGAATATGACCTCCATCTGGCCCCGGTAGACCAACTGGCCGCCTGGGTTTGCGCGGTCAGCCAGGTTTATTTTCAATATGATGATTTGCTCTATAATGAGTGGCGCGAGCGGGTTTATCTGAATCTGTTGGAGCAAGCGGCAGAGGCGGCCCAGCAAAGCCGGGTGCTGGCGTTTCGCCAGTTGCCGCAAGCCTGGGCGACCCAGCGCCCCTATCGTCGCGGCCACGACGCCACCCCTGATGAAAACTATGCGGTGTATCGGCGGCGGCGGTTTGATAAATTTTTACAGAATCGTTTGGACGCGCTGCCGGTGGCCCAGAAAAATTGGGTTCAGGAAACGTACGCCGCCCGGCTGGAGCAGGAGTTGCTTCTGTCGTCATGTCAGCTTCCTTCCGTCGCGCGCGGAGTCGTGCCATTCAGCGACTTGAAATCCCATTCCTCATCGAGACCAACTTCCGCCAGTGCAGCGGGATAGTCGGCTTCGTTGACGGCGTTGAAGAAGCCCATCCATCCCAGTTCCGCAAATTCGCTGACATGGGCATGGAACATATAGCGTCCGGGATAGCGCGGGCGAAATTCGAGGATGCCGCGCTGACCCTGTGCCTGCATGATGGTATCGAGCATCCGACCTGTGGGTTCAAGCGTCGTGCCGTGATCGTAGTAGTTAAAGAAATGCGCGTGCAAATGAAACGAGTTGATCAGGTCGAACTCGACGATGTTGATCAGGTAGACGCGCACCAGCTCCCCGACCTTGATCGGGATGGGACGGCGCATGAATTCATGCCCGACCGTGTTCACCGCGTAGACTTCGTTGCCGCCGTCGAAGTTGGTATCGAAAGCGTTCATCATCATCATGAATTCGCGCGCGGGTGGACGACCCGCCAGCGGATCGATCACGAATGCGCCGTACATCCCTTTGTGGATGTGGCGCTTGAGCGGCGCAGCGTGGCAGTGATAAAGGTGGCAGCCGAACGGATCGGCATCGAATTCGTAGGTGAAGCGTTCGCCCGGGTTGATCGACCCACGATACTCCCCTTCCACACCATCCATCTCTGCACGATGAAAGCCGTGAAAGTGCATCGTGTGCGGATGCGTGCCAAAATTGGCAAAGTCGATGCGCAAATGGTCATTCTCGTTGCAGCGGATGCTTGGTCCGGGAACTCTTCCGTTGTACGCCCAGGCTGGGAAGAAAATACCCGGTGCGATCTCGATTTCGATGTCCCCAGCGGAGACGCTGTACTCACGGATCGGGCGACCATCTTCCGTTGTGCCTGCCAGGGTGCCGTAATCCCAATCGACGAGCATCTGCATCGGGTCGAAACCGTTGCGTTGGTGATCGACTGCGCCGACCAGCATTTCTCGCATTCCCGCGTGGGTCATGCCGGGCATCGCGGTGGCTTCGTCCGTCGCCATTCCCGTCATATCGTGTGGTGTTGGGGTGGGGCTGTCGCCCTGTCCCTGTGCAGCGCGTGTGAGCAGGGCAGCGCCAAGAACGCTGACTCCGCTGCCAATCCCCGCCCCGATGAATTTGCGTCGTGTCCAGGCGGACTGGCGCGAGTCGTCCATTTTCTTTCCTTTACCACAAATTTTGGATAAACCTGATTTAAAGTTTAGCCTAGTCTAAAAGTTTGTCAAGAAATTGCCTGCCGATCTAACTCTGGGTTGAGTCGGTTTTTGAAGTTGAGCTAGTTTGCTGTATCATTCTGAATACATGTTCACCTGTTAAGGATATTGTGTTGGTCACTGGTCACTCCCGAACGGTCTGTGAAGACAATGATACGGATGCAGCGGCTGCCTCTGCGCTCAGACAGCATCTCGTCGATACGCAAACTGCCAACCGCTTGGCGGAGGTGTTCAAGGCACTTGGAGACCCGACTCGCCTGCGTATCATTTCGCTGCTGCTGGAACATGAGGTCTGCGTCCATTCGCTTGAACTGACGCTCGGTATGACTCAATCCGCGATTTCACATCAACTGCGTTTCTTGCGTCAGTTGAACCTGGTGCGCTATCGCAAAGAAGGGCGGCACGTCTACTATTCGCTGGATGACGATCATGTCCGCGCGCTGTTCGCGCAGGGGCTGCTGCACGTCGAGCATGGATGAGTGTGAAGGGGGGTTGCAGCCCTCTTTCTTTTTGGTACAATACATGAATACCTGTTCATGTATTTGATACCAAGTCGCAATTGAGAGAGTGCCGGGTGGAATATGACACGTAAAGTGCAGTTCAATCTTGATCTTTTACTACCGGGCATTCAAACCGCTGATGAATGTGTAACCCTTTTGAACGCCCGTTTAGCAAAGCAAAAGGGCATCGACCAGGCACATATCGTTGAGGAAGATGGGCAAGCAAAACTGTGCCTGCATTTCGACCCAAATCTCGTTTCTCTGGCAACGGTTCAGCGCTTAGCGAGTGAGGCAAGTGGCGAGATCACGTCACGTTACCGCCACGAACGCATCGCCTTTTCCCGATTGAATACGGCTGATGCCGGACTAAGCCTGGAAAGGGTATTGCGTGACCTCAATGGCATGATCCATGCCAACGTCAATTATGCGGCCGGGCTGATCTTCGTCGGTTACGATACGTCCGTTTTGCAACGCAGCACCATTGACGCTGAAATCCAGGGATTGGGGGCGAAAATCGTGACATCACCACAGTCTCAAATCGTTCTGCAACACGACGCCGAGGCAGGACATGACGACGACCACGATCACGGCAGCGCCCCTGCATTTCTGCCGCACTGGATGCAGGAGCGATGGACGCTCATCCTGGTCGGGCTGGCAGCCGTCTTCTTTCTGGCGGGCTGGTTGGGCGAACGGTTTCTTGGCTTCAGCGAATCGGCTGCCACGGTGTTCTATATCCTCGCTTACATCGCAGGAGGATACGATGTCGCCACCCACGCGATTCCAGCGCTGTTCAAAGGCAAGCTGGATACCGATATCCTGATGCTGGCAGCGGCGGGCGGCGCGGCACTTCTGGGTGAATTCGGCGAAGGCGCGTTTCTGCTGCTGCTGTTCGCTATTGGACATGCCGGCGAACACTACGCGCTCGACCGCGCTCGAAATGCCATCAGTGCGCTCGGCGCGCTGATGCCGAAAACGGCGCAGCTCAGACGCGGCGACCAGATCGTGGAAACTCCGGTTGAACAGGTTCAAATCGATGATGTCGTCGTCACCCGCCCCGGCGACCGTATCCCTGTGGATGGAGTCATCGCGGCGGGCAGCAGCGCCATCGACCAAAGCCCGATCACGGGCGAAAGTGTTCCGGTGACGAAAACGACCGGTGATGAAGTTTTTGCCGGAACGGTCAACAAAGACAATGCGCTCGACATTCGTGTGACCCGCGTCGCTGCAGACAACACCCTGAGCCGCGTCATGCGCCTGGTTGCGGACGCGCAGAGTCAGCAAAGCCCCACGCAGCAGTTCGCCGATCGATTTACCAGCCGCTTCGTGCCGCTGGTCTTCCTTGCTACTGCCCTCATCATCGTGGTTCCGGCACTGCTCAACCTGCTTACGCTCGAACAGAGCTTTTACCGAGGGATGTTGCTCCTAGTTGCCGCCTCGCCCTGTGCGCTGGCAATCGGCACGCCAGCGGCAGTGCTGGCGGGCATCGCCCAGGCCGCGCGAAACGGGGTGCTGATCAAGGGTGGCGTTCACCTTGAGAACCTGGGAGCGCTGCGGGCAATCGCCTTCGACAAGACCGGAACGATCACCAGCGGTGTTTTCAGCGTGACGGATGTCATCCCTTTGAACGGCGTTACCGCTGACGAGCTGTTGAGCGCTGCGGGTGCAGTCGAGCAGCAGTCGAACCATCCCCTGGCGCAGGCGGTTGTGCGTACCGCCAATGAACGTCGATTGATGCTGCCTCAGGCGGGCGGTCTCGAAAATGTCGCCGGAAAAGGCGTAATCAGCAGTATCGGCGGCGAATCGGTACGCATCGGTTCACTCAAATTGTTTGCCGATGTCGAAGGTTTGAAACCGGATGAAGCCCTGACTCGTCAGGTGGATGATCTGGAGAAGGCCGGACGCTCGACGATGGTCGTGAGCAAAGGGTTACGCTTTATGGGCATCCTCGGTCTGGCGGATACGCCGCGCCCGAACGTGCCGCAGATCATGAGCAGTCTGCGGGGGCTGGGCGTGGAACATCTCGTCATGCTGACAGGCGATAACGATGATGTTGCGCGCAATATTGCCGGGCAGGTCGGCTTGACCGAAGTGCAGGCGGAACTGCTGCCAGAAGATAAGCTGCGAATCGTCAAGACACTGGAAGGGAAGTACAGCGCCATCGCGATGATCGGGGATGGCGTGAATGACGCGCCTGCACTGGCGACGGCGACCGTGGGGATTGCGATGGGCGGGGCGGGCACTGCAGTAGCGCTGGAGACAGCAGATGTGGCGCTCATGGGGGATGACCTGAGCAAACTGCCGTTCGCTGTCGGCTTGAGCCGCGCCAGCCGCCGGATCATCGTGCAAAATCTCATGATTTCATTTGGCGTGATCGCCCTGCTAATCGTCACATCGGTATTGGGTCTCGTACAGTTAGGCTTTGCCGTTCTGCTTCATGAAGGCAGCACACTCATCGTGGTCGGTAACGCGCTGCGTTTACTCGGATTCAAAGACCAGAAAGCGTAAACGAGGGTGAAGACGATTCGAGAAAACATTATTTATCTTGCCTGGTTTCAGGCGGCAATCGCCACAGCAGGCA
>SZPD01000339.1 GCA_030263515.1 Anaerolineae bacterium CFX9
CTTATCTTCCGGATAGTCTTCGATAACCTCACCATTATCTATCACGGCTTCGATGTCGTAGCTGGTAATCGCACGGGATACAGCTCGCGACGAAGCATGATCGGTCAGTAAAATAGGCTTTTTCGCGGAAGACCTGACGCAGACGTTCCAGATCGGGTGGCATCCGCGGATCTTATTTCCCCTCTTTTTCGTAGGGAACGCCATCCGCTTTCGGGGCTACAGCCCGCCCGACCAGACCCGCCAGCACCACGATGGTGATGATGTACGGAACCATCTGGAGGAACTGCGGCGGCACTGCTACGCCCAGGAACTGGAAGCGCTGACCCAGCGCATCCGAGAAGCCGAACAGCAGACCACCACCGAACGCGCCGAACGGCGTCCACTTGCCGAAGATCATGGCTGCCAGCCCGATGAAGCCGCGGCCGCTCGTCATGTTATCGTCAAAGCTGCCGTTGGTTTCGAGCGAGAACCACGCGCCGGCCAGTCCTGCGATCAGCCCGCCGATGACGACGTTGATCCAGCGGTTGCGCAGTACGTTGATGCCGAGTGTGTCTGCCGCGCGCGGATTTTCGCCGACGGCGCGCGTCCGCAAACCCCAGCGCGTGTAGAACAGCACGACATGCGTCACGATCAGCAGGATGAACATGGCATAGAAGATCGGGCGACCGTTGAACAGCACATCCCCCACGACAGGAATATCCGCCAGCACAGGGATGCGGATCGGCTGGAGCGTTTCGCGCCCGGCTTCAGAGGACAGCAGCACTTCACGGCGGACGAAGCTCGTCAGGCCGATGGCGAGGATGTTGATCACCGTGCCGCTGACGATCTGATCGGTGCGGAAGGTGATCGACAGCCATGCGTGCAGCACCGATGCCAGCCCGCCAGAGATCACGGCGACCAGCACACCGATCCAGATGGCAGTGCCTGTGCCTATGCTCGGCGCGAGCAGCGTAAAAGCGGTGAAGCCAAAGCACGCGCCAGTGAGCATCATGCCTTCGATGGCGATGTTGGTGACGCCAGAACGTTCGCACCAGATACCCGCCATCGCGCCCATCACGATCGGCGTGGCGAGCCGGACGCTGACCTGGAGCATAACCGTGACATTGGTGCTGCTGCCCGCTGCGGCGAGGATCAGCACCGTCGGGATGATCAGCACACCGCAAAGCGCCAGCAGGATGAAGCGCAGCCGCCGCATACGGATCGTTTCATTCGGGATGACGCCGACGATACCGGACACGATGTACAGAACGCCTACCGCCATCGCGTATGCCAGGGTCGGCACGGGGATTTCGGGCAGGTTGGAGCCGAATGTCAGCCGGGTGATCGTCGCCCCCGTGACCGAGTTGGGCGTGCTGAGCAGCAGCAGCGCGCCCGCCAGAATGAACAGAATCGAGAAGATCAGCGTGCGGGTGATGCGAAATTCGCTGCGCTCTGCGCTCTGGCTGCCGGGCAGCGTGGAAGAACTCGTCGTCATGATAGGATCAGCCTCCCCAGCCTTTGGAGAACGTCGTTGTCACCGTCTTTTCGGCAGGTTTCGGAACACGCCAGATGAACCGGATGATGGCATCGGCGGCGATGAACATGATGATCAGCGCCTGAATGATCTTGACCAGATCGATTGAGATGTTGGCGCGCACCTGCATCAGCCCGGCCCCTGCCAGCAGCGATCCCCACACCATCCCTGCGACGATCATATTGCGCGGGTTGCTGCGCGCCAGCAGTGCTACCGCGATCGCGTCGAAGCCCAGCCCGCTGAAGAATGCCGGCTGCATGTTGTACTGCACCGAGGAGATCTCGATCGCGCCCGCCAGCCCTGCCAGTGAACCGGTGAGCGCCATCGCCAGCAGGATATTCAGCCGGACGTTCATGCCCGCGTAACGCGCAGCATTGGGGTTGGATCCCACTGTGCGCAGTTCGAAGCCCGGCGTCGTCCGGTTCAGGAACCAGTCCACGAAGCGCACCGTCAGGATCATCAGAATGAAGCCGATGTGCAGGGAACCGCGCACATTGATCCAGATCAGGAACAGCCCGCCGACCGCCACCAGCAGCCCATTGATGATCGGGCGCAGCGCAAAACGCAGATCGCCGGCGATCGCCGCGCGGCGGCGATACATACCCAGCGCTGCCACCAGCACCCCGGCGATGATGAAGATCCACGGGCTGAATTCGGCGAAGCGGGGCATGACTGCTGACGGCAGGATGAAGGGCGTGCGCGGCGTACTCGCCGTCACATCGAGCAGGATGACGGGATTGGTGGACTTGATCAGCCAATCGACCGTCAGGATAGCCACATAGTTGAGCATGATCGTCACGATCACCTCATGTGCGCCGGTGTAGGCTTTGAGCGCGCCGGGTATTGCGCCCCACAGGAAGCCGCCGAAGATACCCATCACGATCATCAGCGGCAGATGGATGAAGATCGGCAGACCAGCGAAGATCGGCGAGAAGCCAACCCAGACCGCCGCGATGCCGCCCGCGTAAAGCTGACCTTCCGCGCCGATGTTGAACAGCCCGGCTTTGAAGCCGAGCGCCACCGCCAGCCCGGCGATGATGAACGGGATGGCGCGCACCAGCATCGTTTCCAGATTGCCGGGGAAGAACAGCAGCGCAGACCGCCCCAGACGCAGATACGCGGCTTCCGGTTTGTCATCGGTGGGATCATCGGGCGTATTGTTATTCGTCCACGTCAGCCCAAACGGACTGGCTTCGCGCGCCACCAGCAGACGGTTGCCGGGCCGGCGCACCAGCAGGTTATCAGCCGCCGCGGAGTCAAGCTCGCTGTTGATCGCCTCGACCACGTCATCGTTGATGAGCAGATTCTGATCATACAGGTTGCGGATGATCGCGATCTGCTCCTGGAGATTGTTCAGGTTGAGGATACCGGCGGCGTCGATGCGGGTGACGGTTTCGGCTGCCGTGCGCGCTGTGCCCACATCCACCGAACTGGCAGCGACAGCGGCGAGACCCCGTGCTTCATCCGAGTCGAGTGTCAGATTTTCGGCTGCAAGGATGTCCAGCGCGCCAACCAGCCGATCCAGCCGGACGATCCCTTCCTCATGGACGAGCTGCATGGCTGCCAGAAGCGTATCATCATCGTAACCTGCGGCAGAGGGAGCCAGTGCCTCCAGCGCGGCGCGATCTTCCGCAGACAGGCTGTCCATTGCCGCATAGGTTTCTGCCAGTGCGCGCACATCGCCGCGCGGCAGCGCTTCCAGCTCGGCGATCAGCGGGCGCAGCGAGTCCAGCAGGGCGGTATCGATCCGCTCCAGGTCGGCGATGCTGCTGCCGAGACTTTCCAGTGTATCATTCTCAAGATCGGGAAAGCGGTCGAAGACGGCTTTCCATTCGCGCGCATTTTCCACACCCACGGTGATGAGATCGCCCACAGCACGTCCCAGCAGCCGCAGCTCTGAACGGGTCAGTTCGCCGCTTTGAGAATACGCGGTGATCTCGGCGAAATCATCGCGAGACAGCACATCATTGACGACGAGTCCGAGTGAGCCTTCGATCAGCGCGGAATAGGCGGTTCCGGCGATGCTCAGCCCGCGCCCGACATCGCCGCGGCCCCCAGTCACGATCATCAGCGGGATGGTCATCAGCAGGGCTGTCAGCACAGCCAGCAAAGGGACGAGACGCGGTGAAATGCGGCTCCATGCGCGCACGAAACTGCGCGGCGCTGCTGGAACAGCGCCCTGACCTGACGGCGGTACGGTCATTTCTGCCATAAGATTATGTCTCCTGCGCTTTCGCCCCGTCGGGACGCACGCCCGCCATCAACAGACCGACTGTATTGCGATCGGCGCGTTCGATCGGCAGCACGTCGATGATGCGCCCGTCGTACATGACTGCCACCCGATCGCTGAGCGAGAGGATTTCGTCCAGTTCTGCCGAGACCAGCAGCACGGCCGTACCAGAGTCGCGCATGCGCACGATCTGCTTGTGGATGAATTCGATCGATCCGACATCGAGACCGCGCGTCGGCTGGGCGGCGATCAGCAGTTTGCAGTCTCGCGAGAACTCCCGCGCGACGATCGCCTTCTGCTGGTTGCCGCCGGAGAGCTTGCCGATCGGTGTAAAGACACTCGGCGTGCGCACGTCATACATCCTGACCAGCCGCTCAGCATGTTCCTGGATCACACGCTCATTGGCGACCAGCCGCGAACTGAACGGCTCGACGTAATACTGCTGAAGCGCCATGTTGTCCTTGACTGGAAACGCGGCGATCATGCCGTTCTTCTGACGATCTTCCGGCACGTGGGCGACGCCCGCTTCCGTAATCCGGCGCGGCGAGGCATGTGTAAAGGTCAGGTCGCCGATATGAATCGTGCCGCTCAGGATCGGGCGCAGACCTGTGATCGCTTCGACCAGTTCTGTCTGCCCGTTGCCCTGCACGCCGGCGATACCGAGAATTTCCCCAGCGTAAACTTCCAGATTCAGATGATCGACAGCGAGCAGATCGCGGTCGTCATTCACGACCAGATTTTCGATCTTCAGCACGGCTTCACCAGGATGCGCATCCCCTTTATCGACCTGGAGGATCACTTCTCGCCCCACCATCAGCGCCGCGAGCATCTCTTCGTTGTAGGTTTTTGGGTCAGCGTGCCCGGCAACCCTGCCGCCGCGCAGCACAGTCACACGATCGCAGATTTCGCGCACTTCCTTGAGTTTGTGCGAGATGAAGATGATGCTCACGCCGCGTGCCAGCAGCGAACGCATGATCTCAAA
>SZPD01000340.1 GCA_030263515.1 Anaerolineae bacterium CFX9
TCCCGCTCCGCGCGCGCAATTTCGTGCAGTTCATCCGCGTTCATGGGTCACCATTTCCTTCATGCGCGTCACCGCTTCTGCCGGCTCAAGCTTGCCCGCTACCTCGCCATCGAAGACACAGGCAGGAGCGAGACCACACGCGCCGAGGCAGCGCGCCACCATCAGGGAAATCTGTTTGTCAGGCGTGGTCTCCCCCTTGCGGATGCCGGCCGCATCTTCGAGAGCGGTTAAAATCTGGGGGCCGCCCTTGATGTAGCAGGCTGTCCCCAGGCAGACGACACAGGTATGCTCCCCCTGTGGCTTGAGGGTGAACAGGTTGTAGAAGGTGACGACGCCGTACACACGGCTGAGGGGAACGCCCAGGCTGTGGGCGACATAATGAAGCGCAGCATCGTCCAGGTAACCAAACGCTTCCTGAGCGCTGTGCAGGGTTTCGATCAATGCGTCCGGGGCAAAGCCATGTCTGCGCATTGCCGCGCCGACAATTCGCCAGCGTTTGTCCTCGGATGGCGGCGCAACAGTATTCATGCGCATACAACCACTCCTTCAATTACGCAAAGCCCGCTGTAGACAGCATAACGGGAAGGCGAGCGCGGCGGATGTGGCGAAGATCAGCTTGTGAGCATTAGTAATGTCATGCTGAGAAAATGACGGGCAAAACAGGGACCGCAGGCCGCGATAATCACCTGACGCCGATCTGTGGGGACGCGCTTCTGCGCGTCCGTTTTTTTGCAAAGACCGGCAGCGGACACGAGGCAGGCTTTTCCCTACGACGATTGGCGCGCCAACAGCAGCGACTCCAGCCAGGCGGCGCGGCGCTGGATGAGGAAGTCCAGCCAGTCATCCATCCCCGTCCCCCGCTTTGCCGAAACTTCAAGGATGGGGATGCCGGGATGCACCCGGTTCAGGCTGCTGAGGGCAGCGTCTCGGTCGAACTCGGCTGCCTCGGCAAGGTCGATCTTGGTGATGACAGCAGCATCGGACGAGAAGAACATCGGCGGGTACTTGAGCGGCTTGTCCTCCCCTTCCGTCGTCGAGAACAGCACCACGCGCAGCGCCTCACCCAGGTCATAGCTGGACGGGCAGACAAGATTGCCGACGTTTTCGATGAACAGAAAATCGAACGCGCCGAGATCCCAGCCAGAGACGAACGCATCGATCATGTGAGCTTCGAGATGACAGTTGCCCGCCGTCTGGATCTGCTTTACCGGCGCGCCCGCCGCTGCCAGACGCTGACTGTCGTTGTCCGTTTCGAGGTCGCCCACCAGCGCAGCAGCGGTGAAGCCGCGTTCAAGCAGACGGGTGATGGTTTTCTCCAGCAGCAGCGTCTTGCCCGCCCCCGGACTGGAAACCACATTGAGGACGAACGTTCCCGCGGCGGTGAAGCGTTCACGCAGGTTGGCAGCGAGCTGATCGTTCCTGCTCAGCACGCCCTGACGAATTTCAAGCAGTCTGGTGGTCATGGGCGATGATCTCCATCGACGATAGTTCAATTTCGCGGCCGGTGATCAGCTCGCGAATCGGGCTGGCGCAGATCGGGCAGCGCAGATCGTAAAGCGAGGCGGGTTCGATGTCGCGCTGGCAGATCGGGCAGAAAGCGCGGGCAGGCACGCCTTCGATGATGAAGCGTGCGCCTTCCAGCAGAGTACCTTTCACGGCGGTTTCGCAGCCCAACAGCAGCGCCTCCGGCACGACGCCGGACAGCGCGCCGATGCGCACATGAACCACCGCAACCGCTTTTGCATCAGCGGCACGGGCGGCATCTTCAGCGAGTTCGACGAGATCGCAGGCGATGGCGAGTTCGTGCAAGGGACGGTTCTCCGCGGACTTCGATCACGGCTGATGAACTCAGCATAGCGGATGGGCGGCGGAACGCTCAACTGACATCTGCCATGACTTCATGTGGACGATCATCGTGAGTCAGCCTGCGCGCCCCACTTGTGACAAATATCACAATCACCTCATGACACCCGGCACTGCCCTCACCGTGGCAGCCGTCCTACAGTAGATGCATAGGACAACATATATCGATAGATAGATATATCGATATGCCAGAGCGAGAGGCAACCTGCCCATGGATGCACAAATTCGAGAAGAAGTCGCCCTGCTGCACTCGCGGTTCTGCGCCGGGCTGGCGGATCAGAGCCGGATGCTGATCGTCTATGAGCTTTCCGAAGGTCCGCGCAACGTCAGCGAACTGGTCGAACGGCTCAATCTGGCGCAGCCCGTCGTCTCGCGGCATCTCAAAATTCTGCGCGACTGCGGCATCGTCACTGCCGAGCGCGACGGGCGCTCCGTCTACTATCAGCTCTCGGATGAACGGGTGGTCACCGCCCTCAATATCCTGCGCTCGATCATCGCTGATCAGCTCTATGCGCAGGCGGAACTCGCCCAGATGGCACAGCTTGAATTCTGACCCTGATCGCCTGCCGTTCAGGCGAGCGGCGGCGTTATGATGTTCTGGAGAACGCTCATGAAGAAAACACTCCTCATCCTCGGCGCTGGCACAGGCGGGACGATGGTTGCCAACAAGATGGCCGAGCGGCTGGACGAAGCCGAATGGCGCATCGTGATCGTTGACCGCGAGGAAACCCACTACTACCAGCCCGGCTTTCTGTTCATCCCGTTCGGTATCTACAGCCCGCAGGACGTGATCAAACCGAAGCGCAATTTCCTGCCGCGCAATGTCGAGATGATCTTCTCGGATATCGACCTGATCGAACCCGATCAGAACCGTGTCCGCCTGACCAAAGACGGTCAGGTGATCGCCTACGACGCGCTCGTGATCGCCACAGGCAGCCGGATCGCGCCGGAAGAGACAGAAGGTCTGCTCGGCTCCGGCTGGCGGAGGAATATCTTCGACTTCTATACATTTGAGGGCGCGACGGCGCTGGGGCGCTTCCTGCGAACATGGGAAGGCGGCAGGCTGGTGATCAACATCGCCGAAATGCCGATCAAATGCCCGGTCGCCCCGCTGGAATTCGCCTTCCTTGCCGACTGGTACTTCCACGAGCGGGGGATGCGGGACAAAGTGGAGATCATCTACGCAACGCCGCTCTCCGGCGCGTTCACCAAACCGCGCGCCACCGCCGCCCTGAGCGACCTGCTGGAACGAAAAAACATCCGCGTTGTGCCAGACTTCAACATCAGCGAGGTTGACCCGGACGCGAACAAGATTGCCTCGTATGATGGGCGTGAGGTCGAATATGACCTGCTGGTGAGCATCCCCGTCAACATGGGCGCGAAAGTCATCGAGCGCTCGAAGATGGGCGATGAGCTGGGCTTTGTGCCCGTCGATAAGCACACGCTCCAGTCCAAACGCTGGGCGAATGTCTGGGCGATCGGCGATGCGGGCAATGCGCCGACCTCGAAAGCGGGTTCCGTGGCGCATTTCATGCTCGATACGCTGATCGAGAACATGCTGCGGTCATTTGAGGGTCTGCCCCCCCTGCCCACATTTGATGGTCATGCCAACTGCTTCATCGAGACCGGCTTCGACAAAGGGCTGCTGATCGACTTCAACTACGATGTCGAGCCGCTGCCCGGCAAATTCCCCCTGCCCGGCATCGGGCCGTTCTCGCTGCTGCACGAATCGCCCGTCAACCACTGGGGCAAGATGGGTTTCAGATGGATCTACTGGAACGTCCTGCTCAAGGGTGGCGAGATGCCGATCACCTCGCAGATGTCGATGGCGGGCAAATGGGCGTGAGAGGAGCGCTGTCATGACTGAAGAAATGCGGCTGTTGATCGACAAGATCGACTATCTGACCGAGCAGGCAGAAGCGCAGCGCCGCCGTCAGGAAGCTGTCGAAGAACTGCTGCGCGATCTTGCACCGGTGGCGCGCCATGCGATGCAGATCGCCACAACTGAGCTTGACGAGATCAGCGGCGACGTATCGCTGGAAGAGACGCTCCTGCTCGTCAAGCGCCTGCTGCGCAGCGTAAAGCTGCTTTCGGGCATGCTGGAAAGCGTCGAAAGCGGCGTCGAGCTGGCAGGCGAGGTGCAGCGGCTGGCACAGCCCGCCTTCATCGAGCTGATCCAGCGGCTGGATGCGCTGGAACGGCGCGGCTACTTCGCCTTTGCAACGGAAGCCGCCCGCATCATCGACCGGATCGTCAGCGAGTTCAGCCGTGAAGACGTGCAGGCGCTCGGTGACAACATCGTCACCATCCTCAGCACCGTCCGCCAGATGACCCAACCGGAGATCATGGCGATGGCGAACAATGCCTTTGCCCGGCTGGAAGAACCCGTCAGCGGAGAAGTTTCCACATGGGCGCTGCTGCGTGAACTGCGCGATCCCGAAGTGCGGCGCGGCACTGCCCGCCTGCTGCACATGGTCAGGGGCTTTGCACAGCCCATATCCGAAAGCTAAGTCACTTCACAGGAAGGGAAGAAAACCATCATGACCACCACAACCAGCATCCTTGATACGCTCGCCTTCAACGATGAGGGCTACCTGCTCGACTGGACACAGTGGAACGAAGAGGTCGCCCGTGCCATTGCCGAAGAAGAGGGCATCACGCTCACGCCGCGCCACTGGACGGTGATCAATTTCGCACGCGGCGTGTATGCCGAAACCGGCGACTCGCCAACCCTGCGCCAGATCACGAAACAGACCGATGTCTCGACGAAAGAGATGTACGAGCTGTTCCCGGACGGCCCAGCAAAGAAAGCCGCCATGATCGCCGGACTGCCCAAGCCGACCGGCTGCATCTGAT
>SZPD01000341.1 GCA_030263515.1 Anaerolineae bacterium CFX9
CCGCGATCAGCCGGTGACTGGCGCGGACACGCTTGATGGGGTGATCGGCGTGCTGCCGGTACGGATTACGGTCACTCAGGGAGAAACAGGCGGCTGAAACCCCGCCAGATCGCGTCCAACCAGTATCAGCTTCTCGTCATAGGTCATGAGCGGGTGTCGCAGGATGTCATCCTTGTAGTCAACGCTGTGATACGTGTTGAAGCCGATCAGCGCGGCGGCGGCGATCAGCCCGACAGTATGCGCCAGGCGCTTCTGCTGAGGCGAAATCGGTATCGGGCGGGTCAGCGCCCAGCCGACGGGCACACACAGCAGCGGCGTGAACAGCAGCAGAAAGCGTGGATCATACGACGCGAACAGCCACCAGGCCATGAAGAAGGGCAGGGTGAGCAGCGCCAGCAGCCGGAACATGATGCGCACATTGTCGCTGAGAAGCGGCGTGCCGCGCCGGATCAGCCATGCCAGCGGAAGCAGGATCAGCGCCGCCAGCAGGGCTGTTCCGACTGCGCCGAAATTGTTGGTCAGCGTGACGAAGATCAACAGCGACTCAAGCGTTCGCTCTGCCTGATCGACCCAGGCGGTGGGCGGGAAGATCATGCCCGCTTCGCTCAGGGTGCGGAGATACCACGGCGCAGTCACGACGGCGCACACCGCCAGAGACAGCGCTGCCAGGCGAAACCGGATCTGCCCAGCGATCACTCCCCAGCCGAGGCACAGCCCGAACAAACCGACGCCGATCAACCCGGCGTTTTTCGTCTGTGCCGCCAGACCGAACAACATGCCGGATACCACGGCGTCGGTGACCGATTTTCTCTGGTACAGGCGGATCAGGAACGCCGCGCCGAGTGTATAGAAGAACGCCATCGGCAGGTCAACGTAACCGGCTGATGCCCATCGCCCGATGGACGGGATCAGCGCCAGGACAAGCACGCTGATCCACGCCGCGCGAGTTGAATTTCCCTGGATGCAGACTGCGTATACAGCGGCGAAGCAGCCGAGGCTGAGCAGCGTCGGGATCAGCTTGGCCAGCGAGTCGTTCTGCCAGCCCGCCAGATCGTAGGCGAAAGCCATGCTGAACTGCACCAGCATGGGGTAGGCGCGATAGAGCGTGTCTGCGCCGCGCAGCGGGATCAGCGCCTTTGTCCGCGCGATTTCCGCTGCCTGTGGACCGTAGATACCGAGGGCATCATCGCGATAGAGGGGGAAATACAGCCCGTTGAACAGGATCGCCGCACACAGCGCCAGCACCAGGCCGAAAACCAG
Source organism: Anaerolineae bacterium CFX9 (assembly GCA_030263515.1). Taxonomy (GTDB): domain Bacteria; phylum Chloroflexota; class Anaerolineae; order Aggregatilineales; family Phototrophicaceae; genus Flexifilum. Next base: position 1,261 of record SZPD01000341.1, read on the forward strand.
ACGTTCTTTCGTGCTTTCTGGCAGCGCCGGTCGTGACCAGTGCGTGCGCTTCCGCGCTGTGAGCAACCCCGCCAGGACGACCACGCCATAAATGATCATGATCAGGACGGCGTCCAGCGGCAGCAACAGCAATCCGAGCGTGAGCATGATCGCCCAGATCAGCCCTGCGCTCAGCGCCAGCGCCAGCGCGATCCTCAGCCCCCATGCGCCTCGGCTGTCCGCTGGTACGGCGAGCGCCGCCCACGGCAGCATCAGCGGCGGTGCAGCCAGCAGCACGCCGAACGCGATCGCGCTCTCGATCATGGCTGATAGACGGCGGTCGGCAGGGGCTGGCCTGAGACGCCCGCGATCAGGTTATCCACCGCCATCAGCGCCATTTTGGTGCGCGTGCCGATCGTCGCGCTGCCGATATGCGGCACGATCAGCGCGTTCGGCAGCGCCAGCAGCGGATCCTCGGCGGGCAGGGGTTCCGGGTCGGTCACATCCAGCCCGGCCGCGCCGATCACACCGTTGGTCAGCGCCTCATAGAGCGCACTCTGATCGACGACGCCGCCGCGCGCCGTGTTGATCAGGATGGCGGTCGGCTTCATTTTCGCCAGGGTCTCGCGGTTGATCAGGTGGCGTGTCTGGGCGTTGAGCGGTGTGTGGATCGAAATGAAGTCGCTTTCGGCAAGCAGCCGGTCGAGATCCGCCCGCTCGACGCCATGTTCGGCGGCAGCCTCCGCTGTGAGGGACGGGCTGTAGGCCAGAATCCGCATATCAAAGCCGCGTCCGCGTTTTGCCACTGCCTGCCCGATTCGCCCAAAACCGACGATTCCAAGCACTGCGCCTGCCAGGTCGCGTCCCAGCAGCACGGTCGGATGCCACGTTTTCCACCTGCCATCGCGGATGTACTGCGCGCCTTCAGGCAGGCGGCGAGCGCACGCCAGCAGCAGCGCGAAGGCGGTATCAGCGGTGGCATCTGTCAGTACGCCGGGCGTATTGCCGATGGCGATCCCGCGTTCTCGCGCCGCGCTGATGTCGATGTTGTCGTAGCCGACAGCCATCTGGCTGATGACTCTCAGGGTTTGGGCGCTGTCCATAAAGTGGGCGTCGATTCGGTCGGTCAGCATACACAGCACCCCGTCCTTGCCGCGGGCGCGTTCGATCAGGGTTTCGTAGGGCGGGGGCAGTTCCTCCGTCCACAGATCAACTTCGCAGGCGGCGGCGAGTTTTTCCAGCGCGGGTTCAGGGATGGCTCTCGTCACGAATACAGCCGGTTTCATCAGCCAGACTCCTCATCAGGCGGCGTTTTGCTGACGATACCATGCCCGCTGTTCACGGGCAAGCAGGCGGCGTCGTATAATGCGGAAATATTCGTCGGTCTCACGGATGTCTGCGATTGCCGTATGCTGGAGAGTTCATCGGGGAACAGCTTTCGTCTGCGCGTGTGGATGCTGGCAGCGCTTCTGCTTGTTTTCACCGCATGGCGTTTTTTGGCCATCCCTCATCTGTATATGCGGGAAGATGAGCAGCTTTCGTTTCAGTATACCGAAGGCACGCTCATCGACACGCTGAACTATCAGGCGACGCAGGATAATCAGGCTCCGTTGTGGTACGCCGTCTTCTGGATGTGGGGACAGGTCGCCGGGCGTACCGAAACTGCCGCGCGTGTTCTGTCGATCCTGATGAGCGCGCTCACTGCCGCGCTGACCTATCAACTGGGGCGGCGCTGGTTCAGTGACTGGCGCGTCGGGGCATTTTCTGTGTTCGCCCTGATGCTGAGCGCTTATGCCTTCATCGGAATGATGGAGATCCGTCCCTACAGCCTGGTGATGGTGGTCGCGCCTGCGTCGATGCTGGCGCTGGATCGCTGGCTGAAGCGGCAGACGCTCACCACGGCGCTTGTGTATGGCGTGACGCTGGCGCTCATGCTCTATACCCATTATTTCCTCGCCTTCCTGATCCTGTTTCAGGGGGTGATGCTCATCTTCAGCCGGATGCCGCGCCGCACGCTGATCAGACAAGGATCCGCCGCAGCAGCGATCGGGGTTTTGCTCTGGCTGCCGCAGCTTCCCGTCCTGATCAGCCAGTTGACGGCGCTGCGCCGGCTGGCAGAACAAGCCAGCCAGGTATACGGGATCGGGATCGGCGTGCCACACACCCATGAGCCGACATCATGGGAAACGTTTTCCCGTCTGATCGTCCATCTCAGCAACGGGCAGGCGGTCGTGCTGGCGGTTTTCATCGCGCTGGGCACGGCATGGCTTTGGCGGCGGCGCGGATTCTGGTGGGCGGCAGGATGGGGCATCGGCGTACCCGTTGCAATGCTGATCGTCAATGCTTTCGCCGCCGTCTATGCCGGTCGCTACGTCGTCCATGCCTCGATCGGCGTCGCCATCCTCTGTGCGGCGGTCGTTTTCTCAGCCCGATCGCGCCTCGTCACATTCGGGCTGGCAGCGGCATTCAGTATCAGCATGGTGTGGTCATTTGGATCAGCGCTGCCTGTGCGCGTGCCCTACCGTGATCTGTTCGCGGCGATCAACGCCTCGTCGCAGCCCGGCGATCAAGTGCTGTTCCTCCGGGCAGACGAAAATGACAATCTCGTCTCGTGGCACATCCGCACCTATCTCTCGCCAGCGATCGGACGCCTGCCCGGCGCAGATGCGATCCCTGCCAGCGGAACGCGCCGACTGTGGTTTGTGACAGCGAACTGGTTTGATGACGATGTGCAGCGGGAATTTACGCGCCTGGAAGCTGATTTTCCCGTTCGGCAGGTGATCGGGCAGTGTGATCGGGCATGGTGTTATCTGGCGCAGCTCATGATCGCGCCGCCGCTGACGGATCCGCTGATCTTCGGCGGTCAGGTCCCGTTCTTCGGCGCGGAAGCTGCCTGGGAGGATGCGCAAACGCTGAGCGTGCGCACCTACTGGCGGACGGAACATCCGATCCCGGCGGATTACTCGATCGGCGTGCATCTGCTCGATCTCAACGGTGTTCTGATCGCGCAGGATGACTCGGCGATCCGTCATTATGGCGAGCAGCTCGTGCAGACCTCGCAGATGGAGCCGGGGCAGATCTATCAGGATGTGCGCCGCCTGATTTTGCCTGACAGCGCCGCCGGGCGGGAGGCGCGGCTGGCGCTGGTCGTGTATCAGTCTTGGGATGGCGTTCGCCTCACGCTTGCTGACGGAGCCGATCATCTGGATCTGCCGCTGCCTCCGCGCCGTTAAACCCCCCAGGCACGCCGTTTTGGTCTGCTTTGGACTGCCCGGAATAGTGTACGATTCACACTGCCGTAGTTGCAGATAGGGAGATTTATGACTTCAGAATTTGTGGCGCGTTCCTCATTCCGAACGAACCACC